>CANSWM010000006.1 GCA_947650745.1 uncultured Clostridium sp.
GTAAAAAATTAGAAAGCTAGGATATAAAGCGTTGTGTGAACAACGCTTTAACTTTTTACCTCTGAATAGTCAAGATAATAGATTAAGAAAACTTAAAAATTATTGATAGATAAATATTATATATTATAATAGAAATATAGAGGAGAGTAAATTTATATGATGTATCCATATGTAAAATATTCAGACGGAACAGAAGTAGTTTTCTCAAATGTGTATTTTGATGATAATGGAAGAGAATGCATTGATATACATTTTGAAAGAGCTACTAAAGATGGATTTGATTCTGTTAGAATAAAGTTACCAACTTACGAAATAACCGTTTGGGAAGGAAATTACAATGATGAGGAAATTGAATTCTTTAAAAAGGTCGTTGAAAATAGCTCAGACTTGTTTTATAAATATGCAAAAGAAGGAGGACTAAAACTTGCCTAGTATTTTTGAAAGTAATCGGATACAAAATTTATTTTTGGTCAAATGATGGTGAAGAACCAGAAGATATAAAATTTTACTGCTAAAAGCATACTTAAATAAAGCCCTTTTTCTAATAAAAAATTTGGGTCTTTATTTTTCTAAATCTTTCTTTGATTGACTGTCTTCATGTTGTTCAATTGATGTACGCATTTCAACATAAAGTTTATTTAAAATTCTTGTTTTTAATTCTGGAGGCATACCGAATATTTCTGCTGGTCTTTTTCCTTCTCTCAATTCTCCTATTATTCTTTTTTCTTGAAAGTTATTATTAGATTGATTTTTTAATCTTTGTTTAAAATTCTTGACGTTTTTGTTCATAATATTTTCCTCCTAACATATAAAATTATACCATATATTTACATAAAAAACAAGACTAATATTTAGTTAAAGGTAGACTAAAAATGTTAAACAAAACTAATAAAGAAAATTGGGTATAGCCTACAGTCCTTAATGCTATTTTCGTAAGATATTCTAGTAAAAAATACTAAACTGCTACGAATAGTTACTTTAGATAGCGAAAATTATACTATTTTTATTGAAATTTAAATCCATATATGATATAACTAATACAAAACTAAATTAGGAGGAATAAAAAATGGCAAAAGAAAATAAGACAAAAAAACCACTAGACAAGAAAAAGCTAATACAAAATATAGTAATACTAATATTAGTAGGAGCAATGTTATTATCAGTTGCAGCAACACTTATATACTATATTATTTCTTTATAATAAATTATAAAAACAAGGAGGAATATATATGAACGGTGGAATAATAAATGCTGTGCCTAATAATTTAATAACAGTAATAACAGAATATATGCAAGACTTACATGTAAACCCATTAAGAACAGTAGTACTTATATTAGATATATTAATTGTAGTATTATTACTTACAAAATTATTCAAAATAGTAAAAGATTCTAGAGCATGGCAATTGCTTAAAGGAATTTGCTTTATTATAATAGCAATGGCAGTAAGCTCATTATTACACTTAGACATATTAAACTATATATTAACCTCTTTTGTAACTTATGGAACTGTATTTGTAGTGCTATTCCAACCAGAACTTAGACGCTCTTTAGAGGAACTTCGGAAGTAATAAGTTAACAAGGTTTTTTGGAATAGACAAAGATATAGAAACTAAAACAAAAGAAGAAATATATAAAATAGCAATAGCAGCATTCGAACTTTCAAAAAACAAAACCGGTGCATTAATTGTAATAGAAAGAGATATTGAAATAAAAGATATAATAGCAAGTGGAGTTATGATGGATGCAGAAATTTCACCACAATTACTTGTTAATATTTTCGTGCCAAAAACACCACTTCATGATGGTGCAATAGTAATTAGTGGTGGTAGAATAAAAGCTGCAGCATGCATGCTTCCACTTGCAGGAGATAAAGATATTGCAAGAGAACTTGGAACAAGACATAGAGCAGCAATACGGAATATCAAAAGAATCAGATGCTATTGCAATTGTTGTATCAGAAGAAACAGGAAAAGTTTCAATTGCAAAAGACCGGAACACTTATTGCAGATGTAAAAGAAGAAACATTAAAGAAAATACTTATTAAAAATCTAATAACAAAAAGAAAATTAGAAAATAGAAGAAATAGCATGAATTTACTAAGAAAACGTAAAATAGAAAAAACAGAAAATAAATAATCCTCTGACTAGCAAACAATTACACTTCTTTCACAAAAAGGGCACAAAAACAGTGTAATATAATAATGTGATTTTTAGTAGTAAGAAGGGAGGATATGCTAGTAAATTTTAGCTAGCATACATAAAAAATTATGGAAGAAAACGAAAATACTTTTAAAAGCGTAAATGTACAAAAGCAAAATAACAATAGTTTTACAAAGTCAATAATATTGCCATTTGTATCAGGAATAATTGGTGCAAGTTTAGTTGTAGGTACATGTTTTGGAATACCTAAAATAAGAGAAAAAATTTTAAATGATACCGAAGTAACACCCAAATTACCAAACTCTACATCAAATTCAAATAATGTAAATACACAAATAAATGCAACGGCAGTATCACTTGAAGGATATTCAGAAACTGCTATGGGTGTTGCAGATAAAGTGTTACCATCAATTGTTGGTATTGAAATAGAATATGGAGTAAATTCTTTCTTTGGAATGAGCACAGCAAAAGCAACAGGTTCTGGAATAATTATATCAGAAGATGGGTATATATTAACAAATAATCACGTAGTAAGTGCTTCATCTGGTAGCTCTTCATATTATGAAATATCAAATGCTGTATCAATAAAGGTAACTTTATATAATGATGATACAACTTATGATGCTAAAATAATAGGAAAAGATAACCAAACAGACCTTGCTGTTATAAAAATAGAAAAAGAAGGATTAAAAAAGGCAGAGCTTGGAGATTCTAACAGCGTAAGAGTTGGGGAGTTTGCTATGGCAGTAGGATGCCCACTTGGACTAAATACAACTGTTACATCAGGAATTATAAGTGCTGTTAATAGAACAATAACAACATCTGATAATGAGACATATGTTGTTATGCAAACAGATGCTGCAATAAATTCAGGAAACAGCGGAGGAGCACTTGTAAATAGCAAAGGTGAAGTAATAGGAATAAATACACTAAAACTTTCAGGAACAGGAGTAGAGGGAATTGGGTTTGCAATACCAATAAATTCTACAACAGATGTTGTATCTCAACTAATAGAACATAACAAAGTATTAAGACCATATATCGGAATAGAAGGACTTACAGTAGATGAAAGCATGGCAAGACAATATAATCTAGTAGAAGGTGTTTATGTTAGAAAAGTAGAAGACTTTACAGCTGCACAAAAAGCAGGACTAAAAGTAGGAGACGTAATAACAGAAGTAGAAGGGAAAAAAGTCACTAAAGTAGATGAGATAAATGAAATAAAAAATACAAAAAATATAGGAGAAAAAATAACTTTAAAAGTTTATAGAGATAAAAAATATAACACAGTAGAATTAACCCTTGAAGAGCAACCTTAGAAAGGAGATATTAAAATGACACCGCATAATGAAGCAAATTTAGGAGAAATTGCAAAGACCGTTATAATGGCAGGAGACCCTCTAAGAGTAAAATATATAGCAGAAAATTATTTAACTGATTATAAAATAGTAAACCAAGTAAGAGGCATATATTGTTACACAGGAAAGTATAAAGATAAAGAAATTTCTGTTATGGCACATGGTATGGGAATACCGAGTATGGGAATATATTCTTATGAATTATTTCACTTTTACAATGTAGAAACAATTATAAGGATAGGCTCTTGTGGAGCACTAAAAGATACACTAAATCTAAATGACATAATATTAGTAGATGGTTCTTATACAGAAAGTAATTATGCGTATAATTTTGATAATAAGCATTTATCTATTGCATATTCAAGTAAAGATATAAATAAAATAATTGAAGATGTAGCAAAAGAAAAAGGTATTAAATATAAAAAAGGAAACACACTTTGTAATGAATGCTTTGATTTATATATGCCTGATAAAGAAGAAATTATAAAACGTGCACCAAAAGAAATAGAATTGATTGCAGCTGAAATGGAAGCTTTTGCACTATTTTATAATGCAAAAAGAGAAGGAAAAAAATCAGCATGCTTACTTACAGTAGTAGATGTACCAAAAGAAGCAAAAGGGCTTACAGCAGAAGAAAGACAAACTTCATTAAATAATATGATTGAAATCGCTTTAAATGCGGCAATAAAATTATAAAAAAAGGGGAATAAAAACATGGAAAAAGTACTAATATTTGGACATAAAAATCCAGACACAGATTCAATAACATCAAGTATTGTTATGGAAAACTTAGAAAAGAAACTAGGAAATTTAGATGCAAAGGCATATAAGTTAGGCAAAGTAAATAAAGAAACAGAATTTGTTTTAAATTATTTTAATGTAGAAGAACCAGAAACATTAGAAAAAATAGAAGAAAATGCAAATGTAATTTTAGTAGACCATAACACTTTTTCACAAAGTATTGAGAAAATAGAAAGTGCAAACATATTGAAGGTAATAGACCATCATTGCATTTCAGGATTTGAAACAAAAAATCCACTATTTTATATGGCAGAACCAGTAGGCTGCACACAAACTATACTTTATTCTTTGTATAAACAAAACAATGTAGACATAGATAAAAGACTTGCAGGGCTTATGGCAAGTGCAATTATTTCAGATACATTATTATTTAAATCACCTACATGCACTAAAAAAGATATAGAAGTATGCAAAGAACTTACAGAAATTGCTAAGATAGATTTAGAAAGCTATGGAATGGAAATGCTAAAGGCAGGAACAGATTTAAGTGAGTTTTCACCAGAAGAGATAATAAGTATAGATTCTAAAAAAATAGAGTCAAATGGAGTAAATATACAAGTTGCACAGGTAAATACTGCATGTATAGAAGATGTATTAAAAATGCAAGATAAACTAGAAAGTGCAATGAATAATTTTATAAAAGAAAATGGAATAAACATATTTATGCTTTTAATTACTGATATAGTAAATAGTAATTCAGAGGCAATAGTTTTAGGAGATAAAAAAGAAATTGCAGAGAAATCTTTTGGAAATAAAATAGAAAACAATAGAATATTCTTAAAAGGTGTAGTATCTAGAAAAAAACAAGTATTTCCAGTACTTATGGAAAATGCTTAAAATACATAGGAGGAAAAATAAATGCCAAATATTAAACTTGACTTTAAACATGCAAATGTAAGCATGGAGAAGATTTTAGACTATAAAGAAGAAGTTAAAGAAATTGATAAAAAGTTACGCGAAAACCCAAATGACCCAAATGAATTTTTAGGTTGGGTAGAACTTCCAACTAATTATGATAAAGAAGAATTTGCAAGAATAAAAACTGCTGCAAAAGATATTAGTGAGAAATCAGAAGTTTTTGTATGTATTGGAATAGGTGGATCTTACTTAGGAGCAAAAGCTGTAATTGATAGCTTGACTAGTACGTTTTATAACTATAAAAAGCAAAATACTCCACAAATCTTATATGCAGGAAATAATATAAGTCCAACATATTTAAATGAATTAATAGAATTAATTGGAGATAGAGACTTTTCTATAAATGTTATTTCAAAATCAGGTACAACAACAGAGCCTGCAATAGCATTTAGAATATTTAGAGAAATTTTAGAAAATAAATATGGAGTAGATGAAGCAAGAAAAAGAATATATGTTACAACAGATAAATCAAAGGGGGCACTAAAAGAATTATCAAAAGAAGAAGGATATGAAACTTTTGTAGTTCCAGATAATATTGGAGGAAGATATTCTGTGCTTACGGCAGTGCGGACTTTTACCAATTGCCGTAGCAGGTATAAATATTGATGAGTTAATGGCAGGAGCTAGATTTGCGCAAGATAAATATGCAGATAGTGATTTAAAATATAATGAATGTTATCAATATGCTGTTCTAAGAAATGTTTTGCATAGAAATCAAAAAGAAATAGAAATTTTAGTAAATTATGAGCCTAAATTACACTATTTTACAGAATGGTGGAAGCAGCTTTTCGGAGAAAGTGAAGGTAAAATGGGAAGAGGAATTTTCCCAGCAGGAGTAGATTTTACAACTGATTTACATTCAATGGGGCAATATATTCAAGATGGAAAAAGACATCTTTTTGAAACAGTAATAAATATAGAAGAATCAACTTCAGATGTTACAATTAAAGAAGATGAGGATAACTTAGATGGATTAAATTATTTGGCTGGAAAGACAATGGGTTTTGTAAATAAAAAAGCTATGGAAGGTACAATAGAAGCACATGTAAGTGGCGATGTTCCAAATATATTAATCAATATAGATAAATTAGATGAGAAAGTAGTAGGACATTTAATATATTTCTTTGAGCTTGCATGTGCAATGTCAGGAAATATTTTAGGAGTAAATCCATTTAATCAACCAGGTGTAGAAGAATATAAAAAGAATATGTTTAGACTACTTGGAAAACCAGGATATGAAGTTTAAAAAAATAAAGAGGGGATATCCTCTTTATTTTTTATCTTAAACCTAACCATTTTTACTTAAATATCTACTTACATTTCTTGTACTAATTCCAGTATTTATAGAAATACTGTGAACAGAATTACTTTCAGAACTATTTTCAACATAGTCTTTAAACTTTACAAATTCTAATCTATCTTTAGGCATACAAGCCTCGCAAATTTCTCCAGCTGTTACAAAAAAAGAACCACAACGTGCACATCTCTTAAATTCCATAGCATACCTCCATTTTGAGCAACAAACTTGCTCATGAAAAATTATTTTAAATAATTTTATCACATAATTTGACAAAATAAAATACTTTTTTAAAAAATTTTTTTGTTTATTTTTTTTTAAAATGGAGATAATATTAATACAAAAAAATGTAGGAGGTATCTTGAAAATGGATAAAAATCAAAAAATCAATTGTACAGTTCATAGCTGCAAATTCAATAATTGCGATAAAGAAGAATGTAAATTAAATCAAATAACAGTAGAACCAATAGACGAATGCGAAACTTGCACACCAGATGAATCAATGTGTGGAAGCTATGAATACGAAGAAAATGGAGAAGAAGAATAACAAAACCAAAATAACTGCCTTTATTTATGAGGCAGTTATTTCTTTTCCTTTTAAATAATTCAATATTCCACTATGAGACTTAAAATCAAACACAATTTTATAAGCAAAAAGCTCTTGAGTATTCTTCTTAAATTTTTTATTAACCTGATTATTTCCATACTTTCCGGTCTCCAATAATTGGAAAACCAATATGTGCTAAATGAGCACGAATTTGATGAGTTCGTCCAGTATGAAGCACAACTTCTAAAGTAGATGTATTTTCTAATAAATCCTCTTCCAAAACTGTATATTCTGTTATAATCTTTTTATAACCCATTTCAAAACTATCACGAACAAATACTAGAGATTTTTTTGTATCCTTAAACAAATATGCTTCCAAAACAGCATGTTTAATTTTAGGAACACCATAAACTTTACATTTATAATATTTAGTAATTTCTTTAGATTTAAACTTTTCAAGTAAAATATTTAAAACAGACTCAGATTTAGCAAAAATAACAAGACCACAAGTATTTCTATCTAATCTATGGCAAGGGCTTAAACTGTAACCTTGTGAATTTAAAATAGATGTTAAAGAGTTTTCTCCTGTAACTTCAATACCCTTTTGTTTATTTGCAATTAAAATATTATCATCTTCATAAACAAGACTAAATAAATTATCCAAAGGGAATAAATATTTATCTAATATAAATATTTTAATCTCATCTCCAGAATAAATTGTAACATTTTCAGAAACTTTTACATTATTTATTCTTATATCTTTTTTTCTAAGTGACTTATAAAAAACACTTTGCGGAGCATTTGGAAACTCACTAAGAAGATATGAAACTAATTTTTTACCATTAAATTTATTATTTACAATTAAAATTCTCAAAATAAGAAAACCCCCTCATTGTAAAATAATTATACAAGAAAAAAAGAGAAAACACAACTTATTTTGCAGACGAACTTTTGGGGACGGCTCCAAAAAGTTTACAAACAAATTATGCAAACTAGTTATATCATAAAACCCCTTATAATATTGAGAAGAAACATAAGCAAAATATATAATAAAACAGTAAGTTAAACAAAGAACGAAAGAAAGAGGGGAAAAGTTAAATGAAAAGAAAAGAAGAAGGAATAACACTAGTAGCATTTGCTATTAGTAGGAAATGCGTTCGATATGAGGAAAGAGCTTGAAAACCATGTGAGAGAAGAGAAAAAGAGAGAAAAGTTTAGCCGAGTTGAAGTAAAAGTTTACATGAATATGGTGTAAAATTGATAAAAAAATCAAAAAGTAGAATTGTTATCTTAAAAAAATTGTAATAACATTATAGTATAAAAAATGAAAAGGAGCGATTCTATATGAAAAAATAAAAGCGAAATTAAGTGCTAGGGATGAAAAGTTAATTATACAAGCATTAGTCGAAAAGAGAAATAATCAACTAAAACAAAATAGACCAACAGAGCCAATAAATGAATTACTAATAAAACTAATCGAAAATTAAATACATAACTAAAAAGTCAATCAAAAAGGTTGGCTTTTTTTAGTGGAAAAAATATAAGGAGGGAGAGAATTTGAAAAATCAAGAAGCAATAGATTATCTAAACAATTTGCAGCAAGGAATGTTTTGTACTGTCAATATACCAATATGTAATGATAAAGAAAAAATACCGATTACTGTTATGTATATGGGCAAAGACAAAGACGGCAGATATAATTTTATTGATACAGGTAGATTCATAATGAGTAAAGAGTTTATTGAAAATAAGGCTATTTCAATAGATAAGAGTTTTGATGAAGATAAAGCTTTTGAGATATACTCTAAAGTTCGTATGCAACCTAATAAAAACAAGAATAAAGAAAGGGCAAGGTAAAATAATGAAAGATAATCAAACATTAGAATATCATGAAAAACAACAATTTAATAGCGAAAATTTACAACAATATGATAATGAGGGACAAAGATACTTTTTGGCTTATTTATTAAGAAAGGGTTATAATTTGGAAATAAAAGAGAGCAAAATAATTTTCAAAGATATAACATCTGAAGAAAAAGTAAAAGAAATGATAGAGCATTATAATAATGAAAGCAGAATAGATAACCTTAATGTTAAAAGACAATGTATAAGAGAAGCAAGAGCAATAGGATTAGAAGAATATAGCCAAATGGTAGATAAAAAATTAAGAAATTTAAACCAAAAGGAAAGGGAAAAAACAGAGAGATAATTTTTATAAACAAGTCGACCTAGGTTGATTTGTTTTTTACATAGTCATCATTATAGATGGCTAATTTTTATGAAAGGAGGTTTAAAAGAAGTGTCAAAGTGTAAAGTAATTGCCATAGCTAATCAAAAACGGTGGAGTAGGAAAAACAACTACAACAGCTAATTTAGGAAATGCACTAGCAAGAAAAGGAAAAAGAGTATTACTAATAGATTTAGATCCACAAGGAGATTTAACAACATCATTGGGGTACAAAAATCAAGACAATATGGAAATAACAATAAAAAACATTATGGAAAAAGTAATACAGGAAAAGCCTATAAGCAAAAATGAGGGAGTATTACAAAATCCAGAAGGTGTAAATTTAGTGCCTGCTAATATTGAAT
Source organism: uncultured Clostridium sp. (assembly GCA_947650745.1). Classification (GTDB taxonomy): domain Bacteria; phylum Bacillota; class Clostridia; order TANB77; family CAG-508; genus JAAWPK01. The sequence continues at coordinate 9,676 of CANSWM010000006.1, forward strand.
TAGAAGCACTAGATATATCATTAGTTAAATATATAAACAAAGAAAATATATTGAAACAATACATTGATAATGTTAAAGAAGATTATGATTATATTTTAATTGATTGTAGACCTTCATTAGGACTTCTTACAATAAACGCACTTGCAACAGCTGATAGTGTAATTATTCCAGTTCAAGCTCAATACTTACCTCTTAAAGGAATGACACAGCTAATACAAACAATAGATAAAACGAGAGTACAGATAAATCCAAGACTAAAAATAGATGGAATATTATTGACCATTGCAGATATGAAAACAAATTTAGCAAAGACAACAATAGAAACATTAAGAAATAGTTATGGAAGCAGAATAAAGATATACAACACAGTAATTCCTATGGGAGTAAAAGCAGCCGAAAGTACGATAGAGGGCAAGAGTATATATGCTTATGACAAGAAAAGTAAGCCAGCAGTAGCTTATGAAAATTTTACGGAGGAGGTGTTGAAAAATAGCGAAAAGACCAGAGATAGAACTACCCAGTGTAGATGAGTTACTAAAATTTAGCACAAATAAAGGAAAAGCTGAAACAGTAGTAATATTAAATCCATACGATATTACAGATTTTCCAGATCATCCATTTAAAATAACAGACAATGAAGAAATGGACAATATGGTAGAAAGCATAAAAGAAATAGGTGTAAAAGTGCCAATTTTAGTAAGACCAAAACAAAATGGTGGCTATGAAATGGTAGCAGGACACAGAAGAAATTATGCAACAAAAAAGGCAGGATTAGATGGAATACCTGCTATTGTTAGAGAAATGACAGATGAAGAAGCTACTATTATAATGGTAGATAGCAACATACAAAGAGAAAAAGTATTGCCATCAGAAAAGGCATTTGCTTATAAAATGAAGCTAGAAGCTATAAAAAGACAAGCAGGCAGACCAAAAAAGGAAAATTCCCGACAAGTTGTCGGAAATTATGAAAGTGCAGATTTAGTTGGTAAAGACAATGGAGAAAGTGGCAGACAAGTTCAAAGATATATAAGGCTAACAGAACTGATACAAGAATTATTAGACATGGTGGATATAGGTAAAATATCTTTTAGCCCAGCTGTTGAAATTTCCTATTTGTCTAAAGAAGAACAAAATCTATTATTATGCTATATAAAAAAATATGATGCAACACCCTCACAATCACAAGCAATATATTTAAAAAAGTTAAGTCAAGAGGGAAAACTTACAACAGATAAATTGGAAGAAATAATGTCAGCAGAAAAACCAAATCAAAAGCCAAAATATAATATACATTATGATAGGTTTGAAAAATACCTGCCTAGAGATGTAGTAACAGAGAAAGAAGTGGAAGATTTCCTTTTTAAATGTGTAGAAGAACATCACAGAAGATTAAAACAAAGACAAATGGCTAGATAATTTGTGTGGGAGTACAAAATAATAATAATATTTTAATTTGTATATTTGAAAGTAACTAAACATTGTAGTAAAATAAAGAAAAAAGGAGATGTTTGGTTATGAGTAAAAATAAGAAAATTGTTATTTTAATTACAATATTAGTTATAATAGTATTAGGAATTGCAGGAATATTCATATATAAGAATAGGAAAGTTGATAATATTGTTATTGGGGAAAACAATAAAAATCAAATGCAAGAGAATAATGAGTCAGCAAATATAATAAATAATGAAAATATTATGGAGAATACAGTAGAAAACAATGTAGAGCAAAGTAATACTGTTGAAGATAATACAACATCACAAAATCAAGCAGTAGAAGAAAGTAAAACAGTAGAAACTACACAGCCAGTTCAAGAAAAAAATGTAAAGACATCAGCTAAAAAAGAAAATAATAAAACTACAACAACAAGTAAACAGCAAACAACACAAGAAAAAACACCATCACAACCTCAAAAAAGTGAGCAAAGTTCTAAAAGTGAACAAACAACAACACCAGTAAAAAATAATGATAGTAGTTATAAAGAGCAAGAAGTTCAAATTGCACCAAAGACAGAATGCAAAGGGAATAATCATAAAGTAGGTGCAGGAAATACTGGTAAATGGTTTGAAACACAAGAACAAGCAGCTGCATATTTCAAAACAGAAATAGCAAAGTGGGGAAAGCAATGGGAGAATTTTGAAATAACAGATGAAGAATATCATAAAAATTGCCCTTACGGGTACGAAGTTTGGACTTGTCCTCAGTGTCAAAAATGGACAGTAAACTTCTATTATAATAAATAACAAAATAATAATATTTGATTTAAGAACAGGTTATAAAGACTTGTTCTTTTTTTTCGTTAAAAGGAGGAAAATTTAATGTTAAAAGCAAAGAAGTTAAAGAAAGTTATAGCTTTAATGTTTATAGCAATCACATTGTTAAGCACAGCACAACCTATTTTTGCAGTAACAGATAGTGGTAGTGGAAAATGGACAGCAGGACAATGGGATTCTAATATTTACACAACAGATAATAAGTCAGATTTAGGAATGCTTATGAGAAGATTAGTAAATACCACAACAGGAGAAAAAATCACAGTATTTTGTGCAGAACATGGTGTAAATTCACAAACAGGAACAGTAGAAACAGGAACACATAATACACCAACAGATCCTAAAGTAAAAAGAGCTTGTAAAGTAGCTTTCTTTGGGTGGTATCAAAAATATGGTAATTATTGCATTGATGGTGGAATAATGGCAGCAGATATGAACTCAAGAAAAATGGACTATGTATTCACACAACAAATGGTATGGTCAACATTAGGACAAAGTAATGCTACTTTTAGAAATGCAAGTATTCAAAGCCAATATGAAGCATTTAAAGCAGATATAAATGCAAAAATTGATAATATGGAAAGAAAACCAAGTTTTTGTAGCGAAACAATAACAGTTGAAGTAGGACAAACAAAAACACTTACAGATTCTAATAATGTGTTAGGACAATATGTTAGTTTTGATAAAACAGTAGATGGAATAAGAATAACACATAACAAAGGAGAAAATACATTAAATGTTACAGCAAATGAAGATTGCACAAAGGAAGCAATAAGAATATCAGAAAATACAATGTTTGATTGGGGTGTTATCAAAGAAGAAACACATAATCAACATTCAACAGTATATTTCACTTTTAGAGATGGAGTACAAAATCAATTATACTCTTTGAATTACAATGATCCTGTAACTATGTCTTTAAGTTTCAAAATAAATCTTTTAGGAAATTTAGAGTTAAGTAAACTAAACACAAATGGAGATTTAGTTGACGGAGCAATATTTAATGTAACAGGAGAAAATGGATTTAATCGTGATGTAACAGTAACAAATGGAAAAATCAAGTTAGAAAAATTAAGAAAAGGAACTTACTATATAAAAGAAAAATCAAGCCCAACAGGTTATTTACTAAATACAGAAACTTATACAGCAGAAGTAAAACCTAATCAAACAACAGAGCAAGCAATAGTAAACACAGAGCCAACAGCAGAAATTACAGTAACAAAGACAAATACAAATGGAGATAAAGTACAAGGAGCAAAATTTCAAATAATTGCTAATGAAGATATATACAATGTTGCCAGAACAGTAAAACACCACTCAAAAGGAGATGTAGTAGCAACTATTACAACCAATAGTGTAGGAGTTGCAAGCAAATCAAATTTGCCACTTGGAAAATATAAAATTAAGGAAATTGAAGTGCCAACAGGTTACTTATTAAATACTGAACAAAAGGAAGTTACTTTAAGATATAAAGACCAAAACACAAATGTTATATTTGGAAGTGTTACAGTAGAAAATACAGAGCCAACAGGAAATTTAATTATTGAAAAGACAGATAAAGAAACAGGAAATAAAAATAGAGTAGATAAAAAATCACATCACGGAGATGCAACACTTAAAGGAACTGAATATACTTTATATGCAAAAGAAAGAATAACAAATGTTGCAGGAACAATAAAATATTTTGATAAAGATGAACAAATTGCAACATTTACTTTCAATGAGTATGGAGTAGCTAGTATAAAAATAACAAATAATAATACACCTGCAAAAATAAGTGTAGAGGGAACAAAATTAACAGGACTACCAATGGGAAAATATTATGCAAAAGAAACCATAGTACCAACAGGTTATATGCCAGATACAAAAGTGTATGATTATACATTTTCATACAGAGATATGAATACAAAGGTTATAGAAGTAGCAGGAACAGTTACAAATACAGTAGAAAAAGCACCTTTTGAAGTAATCAAGGTTAGCACAAATGAAAATGCAACAGCAGAAACAGTAGCAAATGCAGAATTTACAGCAATACTTTCAAAATATGTTGACTATTACGGAAGTTTTGATGAAGCAAAGAAACATTTAAGCGAGTTTGCAACAGATGAATATTCAATATTTAGAACAGGAACTAATGGACACGGAATTTCTGGACTTTTAGCTTATGGAGAATATACAGTAAATGAAACTTATACACCATCTCCAGAGATAACAACAGTTGAACAATTCTATGTAACAATAGATAAAGACAGTAAAACACCAGTTAAAGAACTTGTTGAAAATGATTTGCCATTTGAGGCATATATAAAAATGCAAAAACAAGATAAAAAGACAGGAAAATTTGTAACTTATTCTAATGCAACATTTGAATTATATAGATTAAATGAAGATACAAACAAATGGGAACAAGTACAATGTAAAATTAGCGATAAATATTATAAAACTTGGACTACAAACAGCGAGGGAGTTGCAAAAACAGAAACAAAGTTAGAAGCAGGAAAGTATAAATTAACTGAAATAAAAATTCCAACAGGATTTATACAATTAGATGAAGAATTAACTTTTAAAATAGATAACAGAAACTCTACACTAAATTATGATAAAGACTGGGATGCTTGGATTACAGTAACAGTAAAAAATGAGCAACCAACAGGAACACTAAAATTAAATAAAAAAGTAGCATTAAGAGAAGATATGGACAAAACAATGATAAAAGATATTGACTTTACAAAAATATCTTTTGAATTAGTAGCAGATGAAAAAATAATTGATTATGCTGACGGATCTACTATATATGAAAAAGGAAAAGTAGTAGGAAAATATAATTTAAAAGCTGATGGAACATTAACAGTTTCAAATTTACCAATGGGCAAATATCACTTAAAAGAACTAACAACAATAGATGGAGCAGTATTAGATAAAACAGAATACGAAGTAATATTTGAACAAAAAGATACAGTAACAAAAGAATATGTTGTAGAGAAAGATATTGAAAATAGAACAACAGCAATAGAAGTTAGCAAAACAGATATAACAGGAGAAAAAGAGTTAGTTGGTGCGAAACTAACTGTTACAGACGAAAATAACGAAGTTATTGATAGTTGGGTATCTACTGAAAAGACACACAAAATTGAAGGTTTAGTTGTAGGAAAAGAATATACACTAAAAGAAGAAACAGCACCAAATGGATTTGTAGTAGCAACAGAAATCAAATTCAGAGTAGAAAATACAACAGAGATTCAAAAAGTAACAATGATAGACAAAGTAGTAACAATGACAAAACAAGACATTGGAGGAAATGAAGTCGAAGGTGCAGAACTTCAAGTTATTGATGAAGATAACAATATAGTTGATGAGTGGACATCTACAAAAGAGCCACATAGAATTAACAATTTAGTAGAGGGAAAAACTTATACTCTTATTGAACAATATGCACCAGACGGATTTGTTATATCAAATGAGATCAAATTTACTGTAACTACTGATAAAGAAACACAAGAAGTCAAAATGATAGATAAAGTTTTAGAAATATCAAAACAAGATATTGCAGGAAATGAACTAGAGGGAGCTACATTAGTTGTAACAAACACTAAAACAAAGAATATTGTAGACAAATGGGTTTCTGGTAAAGAGCCACACAAAGTAAATGGACTTATTGAAAATGAAGAATATATATTACACGAAGAAATTGTTGTAGATGGCTATGTAAAGGCTACTGATGTAAAATTTACAGTAACAAGTGATAAAGAAACTCAAAAAGTAATTATGATTGATAAAGTATTAGAAGTTATCAAAACAGATCTAGTAACAGGCGAAGAAATTGAGGGAGCAGAACTAAAGGTTATTGACGAAGATGGTAATGTAATTGATAAGTGGACATCAAGCAAAGAACCACATAAAGTTGTTGGACTAGAAGAAAATAAAACATACAAATTAGTTGAAATTACAGCACCTTATGGCTATGAAATAACAGAAGAAATAGAATTTACAGTAAGTGAAGATAAAGAAACACAAAGAGTAGAAATGAAAGATATGCCTATTCTTCAAAATGTTAAATTAGTAAAAGTTGATAGCAACACAAAAGAAACAATAAAAGATAAATTTACTTTTGGAATATATGAAGATGCAGAATGCACAAAACTTATAAAAGAAGTAAAATCAGATAAAGAAAAAGGAACAGTTTTATTTAAAGATTTAAGATATGGAACTTATTATATTAAAGAAATCGCAGCACCAAAGGGTTATGTATTATCAGACAAAGTAATCAAAGTTGAAATGAATGACAAAGGAACATTTATTGATAATGAAAAAGTAGAAAGCGAAGATTCAACATATACTTTTGAATTTGAGAATGTACCAGTAGATACACCAAAAACAGGAGATAATAGTAACTTAAAACTATATGTAGGTTTATTAGGATTATCTATACTTGCATTAGCTAGTGTGGGAGTACACGAATATAAAAAGAAAAAATCAGTAAATAAAAAATAGACCAATAACAAGGTGGCTTTAATTAGCCATCTTAATTCAATTTAAGGAGGAATTATAATGCCACAATATACACTAACACAAAGTGTAAAGACATTGGAAAAATTATTTGAAAACAATATAGATTCAGAACAAAAAATAAAAGCCTTAAAATGGGAAGATTTGAAACAGTTTAGCCCTGTTGAAAAAAGTTTTATTATGGATTTAAAAGAAGCAGTAGCAAAGAAAAATGTAATAGGATTTTTAGCAGGAAAAGAGGAAACAGAAAGGAGATAACTATGATAGAACATTATAAAAAGCCATCAGTAAAATTCATTGTAAATAAAGGAAATTTTAATAAACTAATGGCATTACTTGCATTTCAAGAAGAAAATATTGTAACAGAAGAATGGAAAGAAAAAGCAAGAAACCTACAAGATCTTTTATTAAGATATTCTATACCACAAAAAGATGAAGAGGGAGAAATATCTATAATAGACATTGGACTATTCCAAAAAGAAGCAGCAGAGTTAATAGTTTTATTACTTTCTGCATTTGATAATGTATTAAAAGTAGATGAAGATTATACAAGGAAAATGAAAAGACAATAATGTAGAGGAGGAATAGTTTGGGAAAAATAACAGAAACAAGACAACTCTATAAAGAAGTTATAAATGAACTTTCACAAAGTGCAGAAAATTGGAGAAAGTTTTTAGATAGCAGTTCATGGAATTTCAAATATGATTTTGATGACCAAATTCTTATATATGCACAGCGACCAGATGCAAGAGCTTGTGCAACTATGCAAGAATGGAATAAAAAAGTAGTACCACATAGATGGGTAAATAGTGGAGCAAAACCGATATATGTATTCGACAAAAATCCATATAGTGAATATCCATTTAAGTTAGTGTTTGACTTATCAGATACCAACAATTATAATAATACAGAGTATAAATTATGGACTATAAAACAAAATTATGAAGAAGATATAATCGAAAGTTTAGAAGCCAATTTTGGAGATATAAGCTCAAAAGAAAATCTATCACAAGCTATAATTTCAGCAAGTTATAATATGGTAGTAGATAATATAGAAGATTATTTTACATCAATTATAAAAAACAAGAAAAACTCAATGCTTGAAACTATATCAGATGATGAAATAAAAACTATGCTTATTACAACTACATGGGCAAGTGTAAGCTATATGATGATGACTAGATGTGGAATAAATGCGAAAGAACAAATACAAGAGCAAGAATTATCATATATAAAATACTTCAACAACCAAGAAGTTCTAACAACATTAGGTGCAAGTGTAAGTGATATAGCAGAAATGGGTTTGAGAGAAATTGCAAGGACAGTTGCAAATCTACAAAAAAGAGAAAAATTAAAAAATCGTACAATTGAAAAAATTGATAAAGAAATGTATTCTAATGATAATGAAAAAATCAAAGGAGGAAATGAAGATGGTAGAGAAAATAGAGTACACGAAACAAGGGGATTATTACATGCCCAACCTAGTAATGGAGAAAGAGAAGATACCAACAGGGAAATACGCTCTGATGAGATACAATTATCTAAAGAATCACAAAAACCACGAGTTGACAATATTAGTAATGAACAAGGAATTAGCACAACACTTGGCACAAGTACAGAAACAAATGAGCCAGAGAGTGGAAGAATTAGTAGAGATGATGAAGAAACAACAAGGAATAACAGAAGAATTGAAAGCCAAAGACCAAATGACATGGGTGGGACTCATGAACAACATCAAAGCGACAGCAGAGGAGATGGCAGCGAACGAAATAATTTACATTTAGGTATTTATAGTAGGGACAGTAGTAAGGACTGTCCTTATGTTGTTACAGATGCAAAAGTTAATCAAATACTAACTAATGCACCACATTTAAGAGTTTCTAATAGTGAAATTAAACAATACTTTGAAAATGAAAAAGACAAAAATAAACGAGCAGAATTTTTAAAAAGTAGTTTTAATATTGATTATACAGAAATTACAATAAATGATGAAAGATATGGCTATAAAGCATTTGAAAATGGACTTTTAGTATGGAAAGGTAGTTTTTTATCACGAGATACAGAAAGTTTTATTTCATGGGAAAATTTAATTGATAATTATGAATCTATGATTATGCTTAATCAATTAAAAGATGTGGAAACAAGAATCTCATCTGTTACAGACCAAATGTCTTTAATCAGTGAGGCAGAAAAAAAGCCAGAGCTAGAATTTACACAAGAGTTTATAGATAGAGTATTACAAGAAAGAGGAACATTCAGCAAATATTCTATATATCAACAATTTGAAACACATTTGTCATTAAAAGATAATGCAGACTATCTAAAGAAAATGTATGGATTAGGCTATTATGGAACAACTGGAACTGTATCTGGCTCAGGAATAGGTTTGCAATGTTCTCCTAAAGGTATGACATTAAATAGAGGTTATTTCAAAGATGAAATCACAACAACAATAAGTTGGAATGATGTAGCAAAAAGAATAACAGAACTTATTAAGTTAGAAAGATATTTGAATGAAAAGGAAATTGTAGAATATCCTAACTGGCTAAAAGAACAAGAACAAGCAAAAGAATTAAGAGAAGCAGAAAAGAAATTAGAAAATCAAGCAGAACAACAAGAGTATGAGCTTGCCAAAAGAGTATATTTATTTGTTAAGCCATCAGATTTATATAATTATCCAGATGATACAGCAGCTTTAAATACAAATGAAGAAAATATTGAGATAGTAAAATCAGATATAAATGATACAAGAAATGTAAATGACTATGTCAATGCTTTGAATAAAATAAGAGAAAGTATTACTGATACAGATTCGCAAAAACATGAACTAGATGTACTAATATCTATATTAGAGAAAAGAGTTCCACATTATGAATATCATTTAGGAGATACTGTCTATATTGGTGCAGATAAGTATGAAATTGCAGGTATAAAGGACAATGTAGTAACCTTAATTGACACAAAATTTCCTATATTAAATAAAACAATGAGCTTTGATGAATTTGAAAGAAAAGTCAAAGATAACTATTCAAATGACCATTTAATTGTAAAAGAACAAGAAGAAAATACAATAGAAAATAAAGAAGAAAGTTCAGCAGAAGTAAATAGTGATGAAGAACAAACAGAAGAACAAGAAACCCAAAAAGAAGAGATAGCACAGCAAGAAACAGAAGAACAACAAGAAGAAAATGAGCAACAAGTTGAACAAGAAAAGCCATACAAAGTAGGGCAAGAGGTTTATTTAGAATCTGACAGAAAATATAGAATTGACAATATTGATTTAGAAAAAGATACAATAAGTCTATTAGACCTACAAATACCTATGCCTATATTTAGAGAAGAAAGTATCTTAACCTTTGAAAATTTATATAATCAAAATGAGAGGAACTTTCCAAAACAAGATATTAAACCTAATTTTGTAAGAACTAAAAACAAAATTCAAGACTTTGTATTGCATCCAGAAGTAGCAGTAGAAGATAGAAACAATTATAAAATTACAGATAATGATTTAGGAATAGGAACACCTAGAGAAAAATTTGAACGAAATATTGCAGCAATTAAAGTATTGAAAAAGTGTGAAGAGGAAAATAGGTATGCGACTCCAGAAGAACAGGAAATTATGTCAAAATATGTCGGATGGGGTGGCTTACAACAAGCATTTAAAGAAGATGATAGTAGTTGGTCAAATGAATATAAAACATTAAAAGAATTATTAAATGATGAGGAATATAAAAATGCTAGAAAATCTGTGTTAACAGCATTTTATACACCACCTATTGTAATCAATTCAATGTATGAAATACTACAAAATATGGGATTAAAGGAAGCAAATATATTAGAGCCATCATGTGGTGTTGGAAATTTTCTTGGAATGTTACCAACACAATTAAAAGAATGTAAAATGTATGGTGTTGAGCTTGATTCTATATCTGGAAGAATAGCACAACAATTATATCAAAAGTCTACAATAGCAGTAGATGCCTATGAAAAAGTAGAATTGCCAGATAGCTTTTTTGATGTAGCAGTTCGGCAATGTGCCTTTTGATGAATACAAACCAAACGATAAAAGATACAATAAGAATAAGTTTTTAACACATGATTACTTTTTTGCAAAAACACTAGATAAGGTTCGACCTCGGTGGAGTTATTGCTTTTATTACCTCAAAAGGAACAATGGACAAAAAGAATTCAGAAGTTAGAAAATATATTGCACAAAGAGCAGAGTTGTTAGGAGCGATAAGGCTACCTAATAACACATTTACCAAAAACGCAGGAACAAAAGTAACTTCAGATATACTATTTTTGAAAAAAAGAGAGAATATGACAGATATTATGCCAGACTGGGTTTATTTAGATACTGACAAAAATGGTATTACAATGAATAAATATTTTGTCGATAATCCAGACATGATATTGGGAACAATGGAAATGGATTCTACGCAATATGGTAGACCAGATTCGACCTGTAAACCTTATGAGGGAATAGAATTAAAGACTTTATTAGATGAAGCAAAAGAGAAAATAGAAGGAGAAATTACAGAATATGAAATAGGAGATATTGAAGAAAGAGAAGAAACAATGCTCCCAGCAGATCCTTCTGTAAAAAACTTTTCTTATACTATTATTGATGGCAAAGTATATTTTAGAGAAAATAGTGTAATGGCAGAACAAGACTTGCCAATTACTACAATAAGCAGAATAAAGGGAATGATAGAACTTCGTGATTGTGTCAGAGATTTAATAGATTTACAAACAGAAGATTACCCAGAAGAAAATATTAAAGTAGCACAAGCAAAATTGAATAGAATGTATGACAACTATGTTAAGAGGTATGGAATTATAAATAGCAGAGGAAATCGTTTAGCATTTGAAGCAGATAGTAGCTATTATTTACTGTGTTCATTAGAAGTAATGGACAGTGAGGGTAGATTTGTACGAAAAGCAGATATGTTTTCAAAAAGAACTATCAAAGCATATAAGGAAATAACAAGTGTTGATACTGCAAATGAAGCACTAATTGTATCATTATCAGAAAAAGCATCTGTTGATTTAGAATATATGTCAAAACTCACAAACAAGACACAAGAAGAGTTAGTAAAAGAGCTAGATGGTATTATTTATAAACTTCCTATGGAAAATAATAAATATGTAACAAGTGATGAATATCTTTCTGGAAATATAAGAGAAAAACTAAAAATGGCAGAAGCATCAGTTGGAATGCACCCAGAGTTTGCAACTAATATAGAAGCATTAAAAAAAGTAATGCCAAAAGATTTAACAGCCAATGAAATTGGAATAAAGCTAGGTGCAACATGGATACCAACAGAGATTATTGATAGTTTTATGTATGAACTGTTAGAAACTCCAAATCATGCACAATGGAATATGAAAGTAAAATTTAGTGAGTATAATTCACAATGGTATATAACAAGTAAAAATTATGATTATTCAAATGTAAAGGCTAATAAAACCTATGGAACAAATAGAGTAAATGCTTATGAAATTATTGAAAAAACATTGAATTTAAAAGATGTGAAAGTATTTGATACTGTAACAGATATTGACGGAAACAAAAAGAGAGAATTTAATGCAAAAGAAACAGCCATTGCACAAGCAAAACAAGACCAAATTAAGCAAGCATTTGAAGATTGGATTTTTAATGATGTAGAAAGAAGAGAACGATTAGTAAGGTTATACAATGATAGATTCAATAGTATTCGTCCTCGTGAATATGACGGAAGTCATTTGAATTTTGTAGGTATGAATCCAGAGATAAAATTAAGAACACATCAACAAAATGCTATTGCTCATATTTTGTATGGAAGAAATACACTATTAGCACATGAAGTACGGAGCAGGAAAGACATTTGAAATGGTTGCTCGGTGCTATGGAGAGTAAAAGACTTGGACTTTGTAACAAGTCTATTTTTGTTGTTCCAAACCACATCATTGAACAGTTCGCAGCAGAGTTCTTACAGTTGTATCCAAGTGCAAACATTATGGTAGCAACTAAAAAAGACTTTGCAACAGCTAACAGAAAAAAGTTTTGTTCTCGTATTGCTACTGGAGATTTTGATGCAGTAATCATACGGACATTCACAATTTGAAAAAATCCCTATGTCAATCGAAAGACAGCAACAGTTAATTGAAAAGCAAATTGCAGATATTATAGCAGGAATAGCACAAGCTAAAAGAGATAAGGCAGAAAACTTTACTATAAAGCAAATGGAAAAAACAAGACGAGGGTTAGAAAGCAAACTTGAAAAATTAAATTCACAAACAAGAAAAGATGATGTAATCAATTTTGAACAGTTAGGAATAGACAAAATATTTGTAGATGAAGCACACAACTACAAGAATTTATTTTTATATACTAAAATGAACAATGTAGGTGGAATTTCACAGACAGATGCACAAAAGAGTAGTGATTTATATATGAAATGTCGTTATATGGATGAAATAACAGATGGTAGAGGAGTAGTATTTGCAACAGGTACACCTGTGTCAAATAGTATGGTGGAACTTTATACTATGCAACGATATTTACAATATAATGATTTAAGAAAAATGGGACTTGAACATTTTGATAATTGGGCATCTATTTTTGGAGAAACAGTAACAGCAATGGAGCTTTCTCCAGAGGGAACAAGTTATAGAAGTAAAACAAGATTTTCAAAATTTCATAATTTACCAGAACTTATGTCGCTTTTTAAAGAAGTTGCAGATATTCAAACTGCTGATACTTTAAATTTACCAACACCAGAGGTAGTAAGACATGATGAAATAGTAAAACCTAGTCAAATGCAGCAAGATATGGTAGCAGAGTTAGGAGAAAGAGCAGAAGCTATTAGAAAAGGTAGTGTAGATCCTAGCGAAGATAATATGTTGAAGATTACCAACGAGGGTAGAAAACTTGCATTAGACCAAAGACTTATGAATGAAATGCTAGAAGATAATGAAAATGGAAAAGTTGGAACTTGTGCAAATAATATCTATAAAATATGGGAAGAAAATAAAGAACAAAAACTAACACAATTAGTATTTTGTGATTTATCTACACCAAAGCAATTTGAAGAAAAATTTGATGATGAGGGTAATTATGTATTTACTGATGTTTATAACGATTTAAGAAGAAAGCTAGTATTAAAAGGTATTCCACGAGAAGAAATTGCCTTTATACATGAAGCAGATAATGAAACTAAAAAGAAAGAACTATTTGCTAAAGTAAGAAAAGGCGAAATTAGAGTGTTAATGGGAAGTACAAGTAAAATGGGTGCAGGTACTAATGTGCAAGATAAAATAATAGCTTTGCACCATTTAGACACACCATATAGACCTGCCGACTTAACACAAAGAAATGGTAGAGGAGTAAGACAAGGAAATCAAAATAAGCAAGTTCATATATATACCTATGTAACAGAAAAAACATTTGATGCTTACTTGTTCCAAATGCTAGAGAGAAAGCAAGGCTTTATATCACAAATAATGACTTCAAAGACTCCAGATAGAACAGCAGATGATATAGATGAAACGGCATTAAGTTATGGAGAAATTAAGGCTTTAGCAACAGGAAATAAACATATATTAGAGAAAACACAATTAGATTCAGAAGTTGCAAAATTAAAAATAGTAAGACAAAGTTATCAAAGCCAGATTTATGATTTAGAAGATAAAATTGCAAGATCGTATCCAAATCAAATAAAAGAGATACAAGAAAAGGTAGATGCACTAGAAGCTGATGTCAAGCAGCTAGAAGATAACACAATACCAAATGAAGATGGATTTTCTAAAATGATACTTAAAGGAATTGAATATACTGATAAAGAACAAGCAGGAAAAGCAATACTAGAAGTTTGCAAATCAAAATCAAATCCAGATATTGAAGATATAGGAGAATATAGGGGATTTAGATTAGAACTTGGTTTTAATTCAGTAGAAAAGAAATTTACTATGACTATGAGAAATAAATATAGTTATAGTATTTTTTTAGGTAGTGATACTTTTGGAAATATTACAAGAATAAATAATGCACTAGAAGCAATAAAAGATAAGATTCCAGATGCAAAGTTGAGAATAGAAGATATTGAAAAGCAACTTGAAATAGCAAAAATAGAAGTTCAAAAGCCATTTCCAAAAGAAGAAGAACTAAAAGAAAAAATGAAAAAACTTGAAGAATTAAATATTTTATTAAAGTTAGATGAAAAAGAAAAACAAGTATTAGATACATCAAATGATGAAATAGAAGATAATGAAAAAGATAAAAATAAAGACCATGAAAGGTAATCTATATGCAAAGAAGATATTAAAAAATTAGTATCTTCTTGTATCTTTTTATAAAAAGATATGGTATAATCATCTCGACAGATAGTAATTTGTAAAGGAGGTATTTATGGGAATAGAACATTCGCAAAATTATTTACATAGTAAACAACTTGTAGCGACTTTGTTATCAAAGAGTAATATTTGTAACGACGATATTATAATTGAGATAGGTCCTGGAAAAGGAATTATTACCATTGAACTTGCAAAAAAAAGCAAGCAAGTTATAGCAATAGAGTTTGATGCGAAATTAGCGAAAACTTTATCTGAAAAGTATAAAGAATCTAAAAAAGTTCAAATAATAGAGATGGATTTTTTAAAATATAAAATATCAGTAAAAGAACCATATAAAGTATGTGCAAATATTCCATTTAACATAACTGCTGATATTGTGAAAAAGGTATTTGAAGCCGATAATCCTCCTGAAGATATATATTTCATAATGCAGTATGAGGCTTTTCTCAGGTATTCTGGACAGCCCTTTTATAACGAAAGTTTGAGGTCTCTTTTATACAAACCTTGGTTTTCCGCTGAATTGATTTATGAGTTTAAACCATCAGATTTTTATCCTGTGCCAAATGCACGAATATGTTTTGCTCACTTTCAAAGAAAAACATCTGCTGATGTTGAGGATGCGATAGACTATAGAAATTTTCTGTCATATATATTTTTAGCATCTGGAAATACTTTCAAAGATAAAACAAAAAAATTGTTTACTTATGAGCAACAAAAACGCATTTGCAAGTTTTTAAAAATTAAATTAGAGTCAACGCTTACTGAAATCTCATACGATGGATGGCTGTACCTATATGATGTTTTTCTTAAATTTGTTTCCAACGAAAAAAAAGCTATTATATTAAATGCTGAACAAGACATGAAAAACAATCAAAACAAGATTCAAAAAAAACATCGAAATCGTAATCATGGTTATTGGAAATTTGAAGCTAAGCGCCAAAAAAAATTAAAATTTGAAAATGGAAAATAAGAATTTTATCAGTAGCTATATTTCAAATTTCTATATTATTAGCAATAGTGTAAACAAAAAAGTTGACAGAAAAAAGTAATAAGTAAATCATAAATTACAATTTGAAAGTGAGGTGTTACTTTGGATAGTCAGAACATTTTATATAAACAGGCAATAGAGTATGAGAAAAAAATGAGATCAAACGAAGAATATCAAAAAGATTATGAATTAGCAGATAAATTAAGAAAAGAACTATATGATAGTCTTGGAGTAGAGAGTAATTATTTGACTGATTTATATTATAGAACAATACTTGATGATAATTGTATCTCTATTTTAGCAAAGTATATACCATTATTTAAAAATGTCGGAATAAGTTTAAATTTAATAACTCAACAGTTTTGGAGAAAAAATAATGTTGATTGCTCTAACTTTTTAGAAAAATGGTACTATGACTTAAAAGAAAGTGATTCTTTAACAGATACAATAGAAACTACTTTAGATAATGCCTTTGTGAAAATACAAGATAAGAATAAAATACCATTTTATATTGAAATAATTAAAGATAATGACAAATTTCCTTTAGTAATGACTATGCTAGGAAGATGGAATATTGATGAAGTAAAGCCAATCATAATAAATAGACTAGAAAATGATAAAATTAAAACTCACTCTATAAAGGCATTAGGATATTATAAAGATAAAAATACTATTCCATTAATAGAAAGGTATTTAAAATCAGATTACTCTGGAGTGCGACAAGAAGCAAAAAAGATTATAGATAGATTAAATAAGTTATAAGATAAATTACAAGTTGGAAGAGTGGTAAGCTATGGAAGATATTATAATTAGAAATATTGAAGAAAAAGATATTCCAGATGTTGTAGATATTCAAATAAATGGTTGGAAATCAGCATATAAAGGAATAGTTGATGACAATATTCTAAATTCAATGAATAGAAATGAAAGAATTGAAAAAAGAAGAAATGACTATAAAGAAAATGGTTTTATAGTTGCAGAATTAAATAATCAAGTAGTTGGATTTTGCAGATATATTGATAGTAATAAGTTTACGCAAGATATATCAAATATAGATTGTGAATTATTAGCACTATATGTTAATCCAGACTTAAAGTACAATGGTATAGGAACAAAACTATTTCAATTTGTTACAAATGAGTTTAAAAGCAAAAATAGAACAAAAATGATATTGTGGTGTTTAAAAGATAACGAGCCATCTAAAAAATTCTATACTAAAATGGGTGGAAGAATTATTAAGGAAAGAAAAATAGAAATAGGAGAAAAAGAATATTTAGAAGTTGGATTTGAATATAATATCTAACTGCAAAATTACAATATATAGTGATAATTAGTTGACATTTTTTTCTAGGATATGATAGCATATTAAATATGAAAATACCAAAAGGAGGACATTGAATGGAAGAAAACCTTACTATAAATCCAGAGGAAGCTGATAAAGTAATTGAAAAATTAGTGAAACAAACACAGCCAACAGAATTAGGAATTTTTATTAGTTTATTATCACATAGATATATGCAGGAAGTAGGAATAACTAAAGAACAATTTATGACATCTTTGTCTAATAGCATTGATAAAATTGAAAAAGGCGAGTAAAAAGCAAATACAAAAAATAAAAAAATAATAAGCAATTTGAGAGATATTAAGAAATTAGTATCTCTTTTTTTGTTGGAAAGGTAGTGAAAAATATGCCTTATATACCACCAGAAATAGTAAAAAAAGCAGAAGAAATGGACTTATTAACTTACTTGCAAAACTATGAGCCAGATGAGTTAGTGAAGATAGGAAACGGAACATATACCACAAAAACACACGATAGTATAAGAATAAGTAATGGATTATGGAATTGGTTTTCAGAGGGTATAGGTGGAAAAAATGCTGTTTCTTATCTAATGAAAGTAAAAAAATATTCCTTTTTAGAAGCTATACAAACAATTATAGGCAATATAAATGTTAAGCAGCCTGTAATTTATAAAGAAGAAAAACGAGAAAACATTGTGTTAGTTTTACCAACAAAATCAAATAATTGTGATCGTGCAAAAAGATATTTAATGAGTAGGGGAATTGCCCCAGAGATAATAAAAGAGTGCATAGAAAACAATTTGATTTATGAAAGTGAGCCTAATCACAATGTTGTTTTTATAGGTGTAGATGATGAAAAATGTCCAAAGTATGCTTTTTATAGAGGTACAAACGATACAAGATTTATGGGAGAATCGAAAGGAAGTGATAAAGCATATACCTTTAGATTAAAGGCAAAAACAGAAAGCAATAGAGTACATTTATTTGAAAGTGCTATTGATTTATTATCTTATGCAACATTATTAAAAACGAAAAATATAGACTGGCATAGAGAAAATATGATTTCACTTGCAGGAGTAAATAGCTCATCAAAGACAAGTGAAAATAATAAAATACCAATAGCAATAAAAGAATTTTTAGAGAAGAATCCTAACATAAATGAAATACATTTGCATTTAGATAATGATGAAGTTGGAAGAAATGCAAGCATGGCTTTGCAGGAAACACTATCAAAAAGCTATAAAGTTTTAGATAGACCTGCACCATTAGGAAAGGACTGTAATGATTATTTACGATATATGTTAGGTATAAAAAAGTTGAATAAAACAGCAAAAGAAAAGGTATGCGAAGTAGCAAGATAAAACAAAAAATGGAGGAAAACAAATTATGAATCAATATAAAATTGAAATGAAAGAGATATTTAGAAAAGAAATTTTAGTATGTGCAGAAAGTGAAAAAGAAGCAACAGACATTGTAGAAAAGGCATATTTAAGAACAAATATGTTAGACCATTCTTATAAGGATTTAGCAGCAGTTGAAACAAAAGTTATTGGAAAAAGAGAAGAAAATAACTATGATGAAATGGAAGAAGAAAACATTATTGATAAAGAAAGTAGAGAAAATATTAAAGAAACCATTAACCAAATGTATGAAAATCTTAAAGAAATGGATAATGCTTTGATAGAAGATGACATTGTATATATTGATATGTTAATTGAAAATTTAGAAGATAATATTGAAGACTTAAAAGAAGTTGTAAGAGAAATTGAATAAATTTTGAACAAAAATCAGCTTAAAAAATAGAAAAAATACAATAAAAAAATATGTAGTTTTATTTTAGCTTATTTTAGAAATGTAAAAATGATGTCCTAGCAAGCACTGCATTTGTCTATACGCAAATGCAAATTATGGGGACACCCCAAACCCCATAAAAAATAATTGTAGAAAGAGGTGTGAAATTTTTATTTGAGAAAAAGAGATATTCTAAAAACTTTTTATGTAGATGATGAAGAAAACAAAAGATTAAAACAAAATGCAAAGAAAGCAGGACTTAATGAAAGTGCTTATATAAGAAATCTTATTATGGGATACAAACCAAAAGAACAACCAACAGAAAATATGTATGAGATAATAAAACAATTACAACTCGTTGGAATAAACTTAAATCAAATTGCAAGAAAAGCAAATGCTTTAGATATAATTGATGCACCATTTTATAAAAAGGTTTATACAAAATGGAATGAATTAGCAGAAAATATAAAGAAAGAATTTTTAGATATGGAAAAGTAAAATGGCTACAACAAAAATAAAAGCAATAAAAAAAAGACTTGATCATGTAATTGTTTACACTACTAATCCAAGTAAAACAAGCAAAGAAAAATATAGTGAACTTCATAATGTTATAGAGTATGCAAAGTCATCATATAAAACAGAAGAACAATTATATGTTACAGCAATAAATTGTGATAAAGATTCAATACATGAAGATATGATGAGAACAAAAAGAAGATATAGTAAGACAAATGGTGTTTTAGGTTATCATGCTTTTCAGTCTTTTGCAAAAGGAGAGGTAACTCCAGAAATTGCACACGAAATTGGTGTGAAATTAGCAAATGAATTATGGGGAGATAGATTTGAAGTTATTGTAACAACACATTTGAATACAGAACATATACACAATCACTTCTGTTTAAATTCTGTTTCATTTAAAGATGGAAAAAAATATCATGACTGTCATGAAACTTATGCTCTAATGAGAGAAACATCAGATAGACTTTGCGAAGAATATAAATTAAGTGTAATAGAAGAAAAAAGGTGTCCAAAAAGTAAAATAGATTACAGAAATTTTTATAAATCAGAAGTAAAAAAATCTAATCATCATACTATTGCAAAAGAAGATATTGACTATGCAATAGGACAAGCATATTCATATAAAGACTTTTTATCTATATTAAATAAAATGGATTATACAGTAGAAAATCGATATGGAAAATTAAGTGTTAGAAAAGAGCCTTACAAAAAGAATATAAGAATTGAGAGAGCATTTGGAGATGACTACAAAATTGAAAATATTGAAAAAAGAATTTATGAAACACAAGCAATTAGAGAGCCATTTCCAGAAGCAAGAGCGAAACCTAAAAGGTATAGAGTGGTAAAAAAGCAAAATCTAAAAAATAGAAAAAAGGCTAAAGGAATAAAAGCATTATATTTGCATTATTGCTTTTTATTAAAAGTGTATCCCAAAAATAAGAAGATAAAAAAACAATATTCAAAAGAACTGCGAGAAGAAATAAAAAAGATGGATAAAATTTCAAATGAAGCAAGGCTCTTGTGTAGAAAAAATATTCAATCTAGCCAAGAGCTTTTAGCATATAAGAAATCACTTGTATTAGATAGAAAAGAGAATAAGGCAAAAGTAGAAAGTTTATGGAAGAAAAATAGAAAAGCTACTAATGAAAGCGATAAACAAAAAAATTATGAAGAAATAAAAATGCTTCAAAGTGAAATAAAAAAACTAAATCAAGAAATTGAGTTGATAGAAGATATTGAAACAAGGACACAAAGGATAAAAGAGATTATTGATAAAGTAGAAAATAGAAATCAAGATAAAGAAAAGGAGAAAGAAAATAGTGAGTATATCAAGTGATTCAGCAGAACAAACTATTAAATTAACATTAGATGGAACAGTAGTGTTAGCAAAGATAACTGGACTGGCTATAAAAAATATTGCCATTGCATTATATACCATATCACAAGATAAAAAACAGACCAAAGGTAAGACTAGGCTAAATAATATGATAAAAAGTGATAATGAATTAAAAGTATTTTCTATAAAAAAAGAAGATATGAAAACTTTTTGCCACGAAGCAAAAAGCTATGGGATATTATATTGTGCTTTAGTAAACAGAAAAAACAAAAATATTGATGGTATGATAGATATAATGGTTAGAGCAAAAGATGCACCACAGGTAAATAGAATTGTAGAAAGATACAAGCTATGTACTTATGATAAAGCATCAATCGAAACAGAAATTGAAAAGGAGAAAGTTACTAATAAAAATGAAAAAGACTTGTCAGATAATACACCAGATATAGGAGAGGAAAGAACACAAGTAAATGAAGCTATGGTAGATGATATTTTTTCTAAACCAAAGGAAAATGAAAATCAAAACCCCGAAGTAGCAAAAACGGAAAAAAACCCTCCGTCAGAGCCTTCCTTGAAGAGCAAAAACAATTCCGAGGGGGTTACTAAACCTGCACAAAAAGAATCTGTTAAGAAGAAATTAAAAGAAGCAGAAGCAGAGTTAAAGGTTGAAACGGAATTGAAGAATGCTCAAAAATCGAAAGAAAGTATTATGGTAGAAATGCCACAAGTACAAACACCAAAATTAGAAATAGCAAATAAGGAAAGGGGTAAATGAACATGGGAGAATTAGACCAAGTATTTGATAATTATAGCAGAAAAAATAGACAATATAATAAAGAAGAATGGATTGAATATAAGAAACAAGAAAAACAAGAAGTATATGCACTAATTGATACAACAGCAGAAAAAATTGTCCAAGATGGGCAAGAATTTAAGAAATATTTAGATACTCAAAGTAAGTTTGAACAATATTCAGTAGGAAATAGTTTACTAATAACAGCACAAATGCCAGAAGCAACAGTTTTAAGAGATTATGATAGTTGGACAAATGTAGGTGGCTTTCCAAAGAAAAATCGTAAAAATGATGTGAAAATATTAGAGCCAGCAGATTCTTATATGAGAGAAGATGGCACAAAGGCAACAAATTATAATGTAAAATACTTAACTGATATATCACAAGTTAGTATAAGAAAGAAACCAAATCCTATAATGAGATATGATAATAAATTATTATTAAGAGTATTTTTAAATAGTAGCCAAGCAAAGGTAGAAGTAGTAAATGAAATACCAAATACAGATAGAAGTGCATTGTATGATTCAGAAAAAGATGTATTATATATTGCAAGAGGTGCAGAAGCACCACAAATTTTCCATGAAGTAACACAAGAACTTGCAAAACAAGAAATAGGAGAAAATACAGAATTAGATACTTTCAAAGCTAATTGTGTATCTTATATGGTTTGCAAAAAATATGGCATAGATGTTTCAAATTATAATGTAACTGATATTCCTTATGAACTAAAGGAGTTATCAGCAAAGGAAATAAGAGAAGAACTAGAGCCAATTCATGATGCAATGGAAAACATAAGTGGAAGAACAAGTCATTGTATAGAACTACTTGCAAAACAAAGTAGAGAAAAAGAACAAGCAAGATAGGAGAAAAATGTATTGGAAGAACAAAGAGTAGTAATATTAAATAAGTACGAATATGGAATGATAATAAATTCCCTTAACGAACTTCGTACAAAGTTAATAAGAGAAAACAAATCAACAGAATTTGTAAATGAATTATTATTAAGACTATTAAATATCCCCATTAGAAAAAGAACAATATTTCAAAGAGAAAGAGTAAGCAACGAGAGATAATGAAAAAACAAATGAGCTTTTGTATATATTAGGTATAATTCCAGTAGTATGGGTAGCTATTCTAATTGCACCATATATAAATAATGGAATCGTAGGAATAATAAATAATTTTTCAAAAATAATGGAAAATCCATTTAATTTGATATGGTGTGAGAATAGCATAAAAACTATTCTTATTTTTATATGCTTTTATGTATTAGGAATAAGTATATATGAATCTACAAAAAAGAATTATAGAAGAAGAGAAGAACACGGCTCTGCCAAGTGGGGTATAGCAAGTGTACTTAATAAAAAATATAGGCAAAAGCCATTTAATGATAATAAAATATTAACGCAAAATGTAGCAATAGGTCTAAATGGAAAACAACATAGAAGAAATCTTAATGTTTTAATTTGTGGTCGGTAGTCGGTGCAGGTAAAACAAGATTCTATCGGAAAGCCAAATGTAATGCAATGTGGCTCAAGTTCGTATGTAATCCTAGATCCTAAAGGCGAAATTTTGCGAGATACGGGGAATTTATTAGAGAAAAAAGGGTATGAAGTACGAGTTCTTGACTTAATCAATATGGAAAAAAGTCATTGCTATAACCCTTTTAAATATTTAAAGACAGATAATGATGTTCAAAGGTTGGTAACAAACCTTTTCAAAAGCACGACACCGAAACGGAAGTCAGAGCCAAGATCCGTTTTGGGACACAGCAGCTAGTATGTTATTGCTAGCACTTATATTTTATCTCAAATATGAAGCTCCAGAAGATGAACAAAACTTTCCAATGGTAATGGAAATGTTAAGAGCAGGAGATGTAAATGAAGAACAAGAAAACCCTATAAGTGCATTAGATATTCTATTTGATAAATTAGAATATAATAACCCAGAGCATATTGCTCTAAAGTATTATAGAAATTATAGGTCAGGCTCTGCAAAAACATTAAAATCAATTCAAATTACACTTGCTGCAAGATTAGAAAAATTTAATTTAGAGAGTCTTGCAAACATAGTAAAAATTGATGAGTTAGATTTGCCTAGTTTAGGCGAAAAAAAGGTGGCATTGTTTGCTTTAATTCCAGACAATGACACGAGTTTTAATTTTCTAGTAAGTATATTATATACACAATTATTTCAACAATTATTCTATATTGCTGACCATAAGTATGGTGGAAGTTTGCCAACTCATGTCCATTTTGTAATGGATGAGTTTGCAAATGTAAGTCTGCCAGATGATTTTGACAAAATTTTAAGTGTCATGAGATCAAGGTCAGTATCAGTATCTATCATTCTCCAAAATTTAGCACAATTGAAAGCATTATTTGAAAAGCAATGGGAAAGTATTGTACGGAAATTGCGATACTTTTTTGTATTTAGGTGGAAATGAACAAAGCACCCATAAGTATGTTTCAGAACTTTTAGGAAAAGAAACAATAGATTTAGACACACATGGAAAAAGCTCTGGTAGAAGCGGCAATTATTCAACAAATTATCAACTTGCAGGAAGAGAGCTTATGACTCCAGATGAAGTGCGTTTACTTGACAATAAGTATGCACTTCTTTTTATTCGTGGAGAAAGACCAGTTAAAGACCTAAAGTATGATATATTAAAACACCCTAATGTAGCTTTGACTACTGATGGCAAAGGAGAGGCTTATATTCATGGAAAAACAGATAAAGCAACAGCTTCTATTATTGTGCTAGATGAAGATATTGAAGAAAACGAAATAGATACATTTAAAAAAGAACAATTACTAGAAAATTATGAACTCCTATCAGAAGAAGAATTAGAAGAATTTATTAGGGAGGTATCATAAATTGAAAAAGAAAAAAACTTTATTAAAAATATTAAAAAGGTCTTGCATAATTATTTTGTATATTGTTGCATTATTTGTAGCACAAGCATCTCATGTATTTGCAGCAGATGAGCCATTAACAGTAATAAATAATTTGTCAGACTTTATTTTTGGACTTATAAGAGCAGTTGGAATGATTATTTTAGGATTCGGAGTAGTACAAGTTGGTATGTCATTAAAATCACACGATCCATCACAGCGAGCTAATGGTTTCATGACATTGGCACGGAGGAGTAGTTATTACTTTCGCAAAGGAAATCCTAAATATTATAACAGGTGGTTAAAAAGTAAAAGGGGTAGGTTATTAAGAAAAAATAATCTACTCCTAAAAAAACTTTAAGGAGGTAATTTTATAGAAGAAAATAAAAAATATAAAATCATATATGCAGATCCACCATGGCAATACAAAGTATATTCAGATAAAGGCAAAGGTCGTTCAGCAGAAAATCATTATTCTACAATGAGTATAGAAGATATATGCAAATTACCAGTAGAGAAAATAGCTGACAAAGACTGTGTCCTTTTTATGTGGATGACTTTTCCAACATTAGTAGAAGGACTAAAAGTTTTGGAGAATTGGGGTTTTAAATATAAAACGGTTGCTTTTGTATGGATTAAGCAAAATAAGAAAACACCATCACTATTTTGGGGATTAGGTTTTTGGACTAGAGCTAATGCAGAGATATGCATATTAGCAACAAAAGGCAAGCCTAAAAGAATATCTGCGAAAGTGCATCAAGTAATTATATCTCCAGTTGAAGAACATAGCAAAAAGCCAGATGAAATAAGAAAAAGAATAGTGGAATTGTTAGGAGATATACCAAGAGTAGAACTATTTGCAAGACAAAAAGTAAATGGTTGGGATTCGTGGGGAAATGAAGTAAAATGCGATATTGATTTAATGGAATATGGAGATGATGAAAAATAGCAGAATTAAAAAAATTAGAAACAGTAGTAGAAGAAATACTACGAAAAGATAAACTTGCAAGAGAAGATGACTGTTACTTAATATTACAAGTAATAAGCAAATTATATCCTTATGAAGTAGGAAAGCAATTTGCAACAGTAATGTTTAATGCAAAGAATAAAGGAATAAGTTTTGAAAGCATTACGAGGTGTCGAAGAAAATTACAAGAGAGAAATCCAGAGTTAAGAGATGAAGAAACAGCCAAAATGAGAAATAAAAAACAAAAAGAGTATATCAAGTATTCAAAACAAAGTTAGGAGGTGGTAGATATTGAATTGGGTAGTAGGAAACCTACAAAATGCAATAGAAACATGGAACTCAAAATTAAGTGAAATATGGACACTTGTATCACAATCGCCAGTTGACTTCAAAGGGGGAACTATCTGGAATGTAATAACAAATATTCATGGGGCAGTACAAGCTATTGCATTAGCATTACTTGTATTGTTTTTTGTTGTAGGAGTAATGAAAACTTGTCGGAAGTTTTGCAGAAGTCAAGAAGCCAGAGCATGCCCTCAAACTATTTATACGATTTGCAGTAGCTAAAGTTTTAGTAACCTATGGGCTAGAACTTATGATGGCAATTTTTAAAGTTGTGCAAGGTTTAGCAAGTACAGTAATGAGTGCAGCAGGATTAGGTGGAGCAACAAATACAGTTCTGCCAAATGAAATTATATCAGCAGTAGAAGCCTGTAATTTCTTTGAAAGCATACCATTGTGGG
Source organism: uncultured Clostridium sp. (assembly GCA_947650745.1). Lineage (GTDB taxonomy): Bacteria > Bacillota > Clostridia > TANB77 > CAG-508 > JAAWPK01. The sequence goes on from CANSWM010000006.1 coordinate 36,119, forward strand.
CAGTAACATTAATACGGAGGACTATTTATAACAGTATTGTCATTTGTAATGATTCTTACAGTTTATCGGAAGATTTTTCAAAATCTATCTATATACTGCAATATCTCCAATAGCATTTGCAAGTTTTGGTGGAGAGCCAACACAAAATATAGGAAAGAGCTTTATAAAAGGTTATAGTGCAGTATGCCTAGAGGGTGTAATTATAATGTTATCATGTATAATCTTTTCATTGTTTGCAGCAAGCCCACCAGTAGTAGATGCAAAAGCAGCAGCAGTAACAATGGTATGGAAATATATACGGAGAATTGATATTCAATATGCTAGTGTTGGTAGGTACAGTTAAAATATCAGATAGATTAGTAAGAGAAATGTTAGGTTTATAAAAGAGAGGGAATATAGAATGAATGTTAATATTGATTTTAAAAAAATATACAATGATTATGCAAAAGATAAGATAGAAGATTTAGGCTTTATTAAAGCAAATAGTGGAAGTGAAAAGAATTGTATCAAAGGAATTACTTATAAATTGAACTATATAGATAAAGGAATTAGAGAAATACATCCTGCTTATTGTGTTTCTCCAGAAGGTTTCTATGGAGATGATGAAATTGATAAATACTTGAATAAACAAAACGAACATTTAGAAGATTATTTTGGAGATGATCCAGAAGGGCTAATACTTTGTTCAAAAGAAAAAAATAAGTATGTAGTTAAATATAATATGGGACAAATGGTAACACCTTATTATCCAATGTTAGCTAATATGACTTTTACAAAAGTAGATACAAAGTTTCATAATATAATCAATGAATATTGGGATGAACTTTATCTTGATGAAGATATGAAAGCAGGTATTGAAGGAGAATTAGATATAGGAAATGGCTCAGGAGATGGATTATTTAAAGATATAGTTAAGGCGTATTTATGTATAAATAATCATCACGATACTAAAATACTTGATAAAAATATTATTGAATTTAAGAAATTATTTGATAAGTATAAGATTTCAATACCATCATTAAATAAATTGTACGATATTTCATTAAAAAAGACTAATAGTAGAGATTTAAAACAAGCTCTATTAAAGTTTATTTATGATATTGATAACTTATCTATCAATAACGAAAGATTAAATTTGAGAGATAAAGAAACTACAATAAAACCGATAGAAAAAGATTTAATACAATTAAAACAATCAAACAGGAAAAAGAATATGGAGGCTAGATAAAATATGAAATATTTAGTTACAAGTTACAAAGATAATGCAGAAAAACAGGAAATAGAAAGCAAAGGCTTATATTGCTATGATTTAAGACATAGTGATGAGGGTGGAGAAATTGCAACTATTGAGAAAAGTGTTTTAGTAAATAGAATAGGCTCTATTATTACAGATAAGGAATTAAAATTTGGCAATAAATACTACAATAATTTTATAGATTTTGAGGAATTTTCAGCTAGAAATACAGAAGTATATACAATAGAGCAATTACAAGATAATCCAAAAGAAAAAGTAAATGAAAATAGCCATAAAGTAATAAATGGCTATTCAATTCATAAAGAGGGAACTTGGTGTGAAATAACGAAAAATGGGAAGCACATTTTTGATGGAGTTGTAGATGTAAATATGACTCCAGAACAAATTTATCAAGAAGTAACGAAAGAAGTAGTTTTTTCTATAAATGGAAAAGAAGTTTTATCTTATGATTTCCTTAATGAATTTGCAGGAGAACGAGAATCAACTATTAAGCAATTAGCAGAAGAAAACAAATGTAATGTAAAAGATATAAAAGTAAGCATAAGAAAGCCAGAATTAAAAGAAAAAATATTAAAGATAAAATTTATTGGAATTGATAACTGGGATAGACCTGTTTACAAAGATGAAAAAGGAACAATATATAAAGATACTAATTTAGGAGTAGGAGAAATGGACTTGCATACTTCTAGTAATAATAGTTTTTATGGAGAACCAGATATGCATATAAAAGAAAACACACAAATTGAAATAGTAGAAAGTTTTATTAGAAATAGAAAAGGAAGAGAGGCACGATAATTGGAAGTAAAAATCAATAGAGAGATAAGAGAATACACAGAAAGTATATTTTTTGGACTGTCATTAAGGCAGTTCATTTTTTCTATATGTGCTTGTGTAGTAGCTGTTATTCTATATTTTATATTAAAACCTTATTGTGGAATTGAAACTTTATCATGGGTTTGCATATTAGGTGCAGCACCATTCGCAGCACTAGGGTTTATTAAATATAATGGAATGACAGCAGAAAAGTTTGTTGCAGCTTGGATTAAATCAATGATACTTACACCTAAAAGATTAACTTTCAAGCCAATAAACTTATACTACGAAGATTTGAAAAATATAGAAAATAGAAAAATAAAAAAAGAGAGAAAAATTAAAAACAAGGAGGATTCGCAAAGTATTGAAAACATTAAATAAATTATTCAAACAAGACAAAGAAAAGTTTGTCATACCACGAAGTGTGCAAGATGCCATTCCTATTAAAGCAATATGGGAAGATGGCATCTTTTTTATTGGGAAAAATAAGTATTCAAAATGTTATAAATTTAGTGATATAAATTACGCAGTGGCAAGTCGAGATGATAAAGAAGCAATGTTTTTAGAATATTCAGAGTTATTAAATTCATTTGATACAGGAGCTACTACTAAAATAACTATAATCAATAGAAGATTAAATAAAATTGACTTTGAAGAAACTATGCTATTACCTATGGAAAATGATGAGTTAGATAAATTTAGAAAAGAATATAATAAAATGCTACTAGATAAGGCAACAGCTTCAAATGGTATAATACAAGAGAAATTTATAACAATATCAGTTGATAAAAAAAGTATAGAAGAAGCAAAGAATTATTTTGCAAGAGTGGGAACGGACTTAATAAACCACTTTAAAGAATTAGGCTCTATATGTATTGAATTAGATGCAGTAGAAAGATTAAGAATATTCCATGACTTTTATAGGGTAGGAGAAGAAACTTCATTTAATTTTGATATGATAACTAATATGAGAAAAGGGCATAGCTTTAAGGATTTTATTTGTCCAGATTCTATGGAATTTGAAAGTGATTATTTCAAAATTGGAAACAGATACGGTAGAGTTATATTCTTGAAAGAGTATGCAAGCTATATTAAGGATAGTATGGTAGCAGAATTAACAGATATAAATAAAAATATGATGATGAGTATAGATGTTATACCAATACCTATGGATGAAGCAGTTAGAGAAGCAGAGAATAGAAGATTAGGAATAGAAACTAATATCACGAATTGGCAAAGACGACAAAATGCAAATAATAACTTTTCAGCAATTATTCCTTATGACATGGAGCAACAAAGAGAACAAAGCAAAGAGTTTTTAGATGACTTAATAACTCGTGATCAAAGAATGTTTATATCAGTTCTTACAATGGTGCATACAGCAGAAAGCAAAGAAGAACTAGACAATGATACAGAAGCATTGCTAACAATAGCAAGAAAGCATTTATGTCAGTTCGGTGTGCTAAAATTTCAACAATTAGATGGATTAAATACAGCTATGCCGTTTGGAGTAAGAAAAATTGACACATTAAGAACACTTACAACAGAATCGCTTGCAGTATTTATGCCATTTAGAGTACAAGAAATAAGACACGAAAACGGAATATACTATGGGCAAAATGTCATTAGCAAAAATATGATTATTGCAGATAGAAAGCAGTTATTAAATGGAAATAGCTTTATTTTAGGTGTTAGTGGTAGTGGGAAGAGTTTCATAGCAAAAGAAGAAATTGTTTCTATAATGTTAAAAGATCCTAATGCAGATGTGATAATTGTAGATCCAGAAAGGGAAGCAAGTTCACTTGTAAAATCGCTAGGTGGAGAAGTAATAAAAATATCAGCAACAAGTGGAAACCATATCAATGCTATGGACATGAACAAAGATTATGGAGATGGAGCAAATCCTATCATATTAAAATCAGAGTTCATACTTTCACTATGCGAACAGCTAGTAGGAAGTAATAATTTAGGTGCAAAACAAAAATCTATAATAGACAGATGCACAGCAAGTGTATATAGATATTACCAACAAGGAAATTATCAAGGTACACCACCTACACTACAAGACTTCTATGAGGAATTGTTAAGACAACAAGAGCCAGAAGCAAAAGAAATAGCACTTGCTATTGAATTATTTGTAAATGGTAGTTTGAACACTTTTGCAAAATCTACAAATGTTGATACTCATAATCGTTTAGTGTGCTATGACATTTTAGATTTAGGAAAGCAACTATTACCAATAGGTATGTTAGTAGTGTTAGATTCAATTTTAAATAGAATAACAATGAATAGGTCAAAAGGTAGAAATACCTTTATTTTTATTGATGAAATTTACTTGTTATTCCAATATGAATATTCAGCAAACTTCTTATTCACTTTATGGAAAAGAGTGAGAAAATATCGGAGCATATTGTACTGGAATAACGCAAAATGTGGAAGATACATTGCAAAGCCATACAGCAAGAACAATGCTAGCAAATAGTGAGCTTATTATCATGTTAAATCAAGCTAGTACAGATAGAGTAGAGCTTGCAAAATTATTAAATATATCAGACTTACAAATGAGTTATATTACAAATGTAAATGCAGGAGAAGGGCTAATAAAAATAGGAAGTTCACTAATACCATTTGTAAATAGATTCCCACGAAATACAGAGTTATACAAACTAATGACAACAAAACCTCGGAGAAGGTGTTGCATAGTGAAAAAGATATTGTATGTATTTTGTATTATGCTGCTAATAAGTTTAATGCTTATTAGCAGTTATTGTATTTATAAAGAATTGAAACAAAATAAAGAACAAGAAAACAATTTTGAAGAACTAATCGAAATAGTAGAACAAACAAATCCAGAAGAAAAAGAACAAGAAAAAACAGTAATAAATATAGATAACTTATATGCTATCAATAGTGATATTGTAGGTTGGTTAAGAATAAACGATACAACAATAAATTACCCAATAATGCAAACAAAAAGTAATCCTAATTATTACTTGCATAGGGATTTTTATAAAAAGTATTCATCTTACGGAACACCTTATATGTCAGAAGAATGTAGTATAAATACAAGCGATAATCTTGTAATTTATGGACATCACATGAATCATAAAAAGGTATTTGGAGCATTAGAAGATTATAAAACAAAAGAATTTTACGAAAATCATAAGGTTATAGAGTTTACAACATTAGAAGAAAAACAAAAATATGAAATTTTTGCAGTATTTAAAACAGTTGTATATAACAAAAATACTTTTAAATACTACAATTTTGTGAATTTTAGTAGCGAAGATGAGTTCAATATATTTATAAACAGGTGTAAAGAATTATCATTTTATGAAACAAATATAAAACCTCGATATCAAGATAAATTTATTACACTTTCTACTTGTGAATATAGCAATAAGAACGGAAGATTAGTAGTTATTGCAAGAAAAATAAACAATTAGGAGGTGTTTGTTTGGCAGATATTAAAGTTAAAAAGAGCAAAAAAGGAACAGTAAAAACAATTAACAAAGCAGTAGTTGGCACAGAGAAAATGAAAGACAGATTAGTACAAGCAAAGGACAAAACAAAAGAAACATACCAAGAAGAAACAAGTGATAGTGGAACAGAATACGCAATAAATAAAATATCAAAAACAGCAAGTAATCTTCCTAATAATATTTATAGAATTAACAAATATGGAAAAAGAAATTTTGACAAGACAGTGCAAAATATTCAAAATGTAAATCAAAAAATGAAAACGATAAAAAAGAAAAATCATGCCAAAAAAGTAGTAAAACAAATGAAAAATGCAACAAAGACTACAAAAAAAGGAATAAAAACAGCAGAAAGAACAGTTAAAACAACAAAACAGGTAGCAAAAACAACAGCCAAAGCCACTAAAAGAGCAATACAAATGGCAAAGGCAACAGCTAAAGCAACAGTAAAAGCAATAAAAGTAGGAATAAAAGCAACGATAGCAGCAATAAAGGCTATCATAGTTGCAACAAAAGCACTAATTGCATTTTTAGTAGCAGGTGGGTGGATCGTTGTTCTAATTATAATTGTAGTCTGCTTAATAGCAATGTTAGTTAGTTCAATTTTTGGCATTTTTTTCTCAAGTGAAGATACAGGTAGTACAATAACTATAAATGGGCAACAACAAGTAGTAACAATGAATCAAGTAATAGCAGACTTAAATACAGAATTTATGAATAAGATAACACAAATACAGAAAGATAATCCTTATGATGAGTATGACATAAATTCTCATAGAGCAGAATGGAAAGATATACTAGCCATATACACAGTTAAGTTAAGCAATGGTAATAATGAAGCAGATGTAATAACTTTAAATGATGAAAAGGTTAATCTTCTAAAAGAGATTTTTTGGGAAATGAATGAAATATCATTTACAAAAGATGAAGAAAGTCATGAAGAAATAAGAATAGGTTTAACATCTACTGATAGAGTAACAGTAACAAAAGTTAAGTTGCATATTACGATAACAGGAAAAACAGCAAATGAAATGGCAGATAAATACAACTTTACTCAAGCACAAAGAGAACAGTTGCTAGAGCTAACTGATAATAAATATGCTAATATGTGGTCATCAGTAATATATGGCTCATCTGTTGGAAGTAACGACATTGTGCTAGTTGCAGCTTCACAAATAGGAAATGTTGGAGGACAACCTTTCTGGAGTTGGTATGGCTTTAATGCTCGTGTAGAGTGGTGTGCTTGCTTTGTTTCATGGTGTGCAAATGAATGTGGTTACATTGAAGCAGGGATTATACCCAAATTTGCAGGATGTCAGAGTGAAGGTGTTGATTGGTTTAGAACTTGTGGACTTTGGAAAGACAAAGGATTTACTCCAAAACCAGGGGACATTATTTTCTTTGACTGGGCAGATAAGGAAACAGGAGCAAGAAGTGGACAAGCAGATCATGTTGGTATAGTAGAAAAAACAGAAAATGGAAGAGTTTATACAATAGAAGGAAATTCAAGCGATAGTTGTTGCAGAAGAGATTATGATATAAATAGTTTAGATATTTTAGGGTATGGAACTCCAATGTACTAATAAAAATAGGCAGAAGATTTACTTATAAAAAATAGGTATTTCTTCTGCGATTTTTTTGTTTTTTAAAGACAAAATGAAAAATAAATGATATAATGCAATGCAGAATGGAGGAAAACAATGACAACGCAATTTGTAGAGAATCTTATAAATGAAAAGATGATAAAAAACGAAAATGAAATTATCTTTACTTTCTATGAATTAAGAGTTAAGCATAATTTATCAGAAGAGGAAGTTGACAAATTTTTAGCACTATGTAAAACAAGGCTAGAAGGTATAGATTATAAAGTGTATTTTACAGGTGCGAAATTTATATATCAAAATGCAAATAGAACAGTACAAGACAATGAACTTATGGTAGCAATCAAGGAAAAGGAGAATGAAAAAAATGAATCTAATGAAGCAGTTTTCAAAAGAAGAAATAGAATTATTAAATAATGCAGGAATAAATGTAGAAGATAGAGATTACAACAAAGAAGAATTAAGAAAGTGCGAGTTAGAAATAGAAGAATTTATTATGTCGCATAGTACGAAAAATGGAGATATTACTAAATTAAATAATCAGTATAATGGTATTTTAGATACAATTATAAATGAAAGAGAGGGATAATCATGTCAAAATGGAAATGTATAAAATGTGGAAATACAGAATTTGAAAAAGATCAATTCCAAGCAACTGGAGGAAATTTTGCAAAGATGTTTGATGTTCAAAATAAAAAATTTATTACAGTGAGTTGTACTAAATGTGGATATACAGAACTATATAAAACTGGTACAGATGCAGGAATGAATGTATTAGATTTTTTAATGAACTAAAGGGAGCGACTTATAGTAATTTATCTTTCACTCTCAAAAATAATTTTTAAAATTTTAATAAAGTATATTGACAAATATCAATATACTGAATATAATACTATATAGATATTTGTCTATATAGTATTATTAAGGAGTAGATTATGGAACAAGTAAAATATGAAGAAATGTCAAACATATTCAAAGCATTATCAGATTCAAACCGAATAAAAATTGTGGATTTGTTATATAAGAATGGAGAAACCTGTGCTTGTAATTTATTAGATGAATTTAATATTTCACAACCTACACTTTCACATCATTTAAAAGTATTATCGGATACTGGGATATTACTTCAAAGAAAAGAAGCAAACTGGATACATTATAGAATAAATGATGAGAAAATTATAGAAATAAAAGAGTTCTTTAATAATATTTCAAAATAATATTTAGCACCTGTAACAAGGTGCAATATTTAAGAATAATATATAGATAGATATAAATATATCAATATAAGAAAGGAGTTTTTTATGCAGTATGTTCAAAATGTGTTTAGTTGGCTTAATGATGTATTTTTAGAAATGACTTGGTTATCAGATTTAATTACTTGGATAGTAAATAATATTTTCAGATTACCAATAAATGATGAAAGTACAATCGGAAAAATCGGAGGAAGCATACAATTTTTTATGTATGATTTTGTAAAAATTATGGCTTTACTATGTGTACTTATTTTTATGTTTTCATATATAGAAAGCAAATTTACACCAGAAAAAACAAAACAAATATTGAGCAAATTAAAAGGAATTAAAGGTGCTATAATAGGAGCATTATTAGGAACAGTAACTCCATTTTGTAGTTGTTCAAGTATTCCGATTTTTATTAGTTTTGTAAAAGCTGGATTACCTATGGAAGTTACATTTAGTTTTCTAATTTCTTCTCCATTTGTTGATTTAGCTTCTACCGTACTATTAGCATCTATGTTTGGATGGAGAGTAGCAATAGCTTATGTTGTTGTGGGTGTAATATTGGCAGTTGTAGGTGGAATAATAATTGGAAAATTAAAACTAGAAAAATACATTGAAAAATATGTATTTGATACACAAGTTGGAGAAAGCAAGGATTTAGAGCCTACTAAAAAAGAAAGATTACAATATGCAAAAGAACAAGTTAAAAACATTTTTGTAAATGTATGGAAATATGTTTTATTAGGAGTTGGAATAGGTACATTTATTCATAACTGGATTCCACAAACAGCCATCGAAACAATTTTAGGAGAAGGAAATATATTTGCACCAATTCTAGCAGCAGTTGTAGGAATACCAATGTATGCAGATATATTCGGAACATTACCAATAGCAGAAGCATTAGTATTAAAAGGAACAGGAATAGGAACTGTATTAACATTTATGATGGGAGTAACAGCTTTATCAGTACCATCTATTGTAATGTTAAAAAATGTAATGAAACCTAAATTGCTTGCTATTTTTGTAGGAATTATAGCAGTTGGAATTATTGCCATTGGTTATATATTTAATATATTTTCATTTTTAGTAATTTAATTAAAGAAAGGAAAGGTTAATATGAATATCAAAGTTTTAGAAATGTCTTGTTGTAGTGGAGGAAAATTACAAGCTATTACAGAGGAAACAATAAAAGAATTAGGAATAAATGTGAATATTGAAATTATAGGAGATATGCAAAAAATGATGGCATTAGGTGTAATGAGAACACCAGCACTTATAATTGATGATGAAGTAGTTTTACAAGGTAGAATACCTAAAAAAGAAGAAATAAAAAGACTTCTTCAAAAGTAATTATATAATAAATTAGTTAAGCAAGTGATTTGATGATTACTTGCTTTTATGTTATAATCATCTCGACAACTTACAATATGGAAGTGAGATGAGTTAATGAATATTCACTTTGGATTTTCATATAT
>CANSWM010000007.1 GCA_947650745.1 uncultured Clostridium sp.
CATTTTGTACCCAATTATCTTTTGATAATGTTATTGTTTTGCTGCGTGGTATATTTGCTTTTGTTTTTAATGCTTCTTGTAATTCTTTCTCAGTAATAAATGCTGAGCTTTGATTTATTACAATTTTTACGTTATTTGCATTATCAACAGTTACTACTAAGTCATAAAAATATTCTTTTCTTTCTGCAATTGAATTATGAATGTATTCTGCTTTATCGCCATAGTTTATATAGGCAAATAGTACTTCTGCTTGTGTATCAGGGTCAATTGCAAATAATCCAAGCTCTCTTAAAAAGAAACCTTGTGCCACATCTGTGTTCTTAAATGTTCCTTTGATATTTACCTGAGTATTTATTTCTCCTTCATTTATTCTTGTTATATTAAAACTATGCTCTTCTTGTACTAAGTTAGTTAATGCCTTAAGAGTACTAAGTTCAGCATCAGTAGTTTCTCCGCTACCTATCGCAAATCTAGAAAATTTTAATAGCTTAGACTGTAATGTTTTGGCAGCTAAAATTGCCCCTTGAGTAGTTGTGCATAATGTTCCGTATCCCATCGCTTTATGCTCCTTTCATCGTTATATATTTTCTTGTACATAAAAAAGTTCCTACTTCATTAAGAATAGAAACTTTTTTCCCCTCATTTATACCATCTGTATTTACAGACATTTCTGTAAACTTTATTCCTATTAAAGCTGAGCCTAAGCTGCAATTTAAGTTTATTGTTTTAGTTATATCTTCTATGTATTTATCTATGTCAAATAGTATTTTTTCAAGAATGTTGGCTTGTTCATAATTGAGGGTATTATTGCTCTCAATTATTTCTGAAGACATAATTGCATAGCAAGTACTTCTTAAAGTTGCTATATTATTTCTTATTCTGTCAATATTTAGTCTTGTAGGATAATCTCGCATATTCCAGTTTACTTTTATTGTTAACTTTAGTTGTGCACCATAACTATTTAATATATCTTGCAAGTATCCGCACCAGGTTTCCACCCTGTTTAAGTCAGTGTAATTGTAAGCACCTTTTAAATTAGAAGATGAGTTCGTTCTATCCAAAGCTTTTTCTACATCACTTCTTAGTCTGTCAAAAATTAGATTATCCATTCGTTAAACCCCTCCGTCTACTTTCGCATTTAATTTTGTATTAGATATGAAGCCTCCTGTTAAATCGACGTCTATTTTTGATATATACCCTGTTAATTTTTGTTCAAAATTACTTTCTATTTCTACTTCTTCAGCTAAAACTTCATCTTGAAGTAAATGTTCCAGATTTACTTCGTAAGTGCTTTGGTAATAAGCTAATACCCTTTTTCCTATCTCTTCGGCATTGTTTTTATTTATTAGAAATGCGTTTTCTATTTTTAGTGTGTGTTGTTTAATACTGTCATTAAGATTTTCAACTTTTATTAAATGGGTTCTTAAAGTATCTATGTATTTGCAACCTTTTATTATTACTTCTGTTGTTTCTGTACAAGTAATAATAGCATAATTGCAATTAGATTTTTTTATTATTCCACCTGAACAAACTATACTTGTAATGGGTTCACTAAATATTACCTTATTATCGCCCACATCTAATTCTTGCCTTGCTATTTCTTCCTCTACTTCACTTGATATAAAATTATGTGATATAACCTCAACCCCACTAACTATTTCATTTTGTTCTATCGTTTTTGTCCCTTGAAAAATATTATCTTTTTCTATAACAATTCTATTTTGACTATTTTTTATAGTGTATATTTTAATTTTTTCACTTCTACTACAGTCGGCTACTGCACCAATTGCAAATACTGCTTGCTGTAATGCTTCTCTGTGCGAGCAAACTGGAATATACCCAGTCATAAGAATGCTTTTTAAGCTTTCTTCTACTTCATATTCTTTTTCCTCAATACTGGCAGAACTAAATATCTCTTTTATAACTTCTATAAATGGGATGTCCTTGTACATTCCTCCCATAAAATCGGTTTTGTCCATAATTCCTATTAGGTCTATTGCGCTAATACTCATTGCTTTATCTTTTTCGCTCTTCCAAGTATCCAAATAAAATGTACCCATTTCTTTTTCTTTATTGTCCTTTATAAATTTCTCTCTAACCTCTAGCTTTTGTCTTTGTTGCAGTAATCTATAAAAGCCCTTCGGATTAATAATATTAAATTCGTCGTCTTCTGAATATGCAGTAAAATCTAATGTGTTTATGCTTATTTCTGAGCTTAACAAATCTACTTCTTCAAGAACTTTTGCGCTTATTAAATTGTCTCCTTCAAATATCTTTTCAGCTCCGATATAAAATTCTATACAATTTTATATATCTACACGGTTTATTTGTACTATAGAATGTTATAATAATCTTACCATAGTTTTCTACAGTATTATTACATACATAATAAAAACTGTTTGGATAAAAGTCTTTATCACTTAAAAGATTTCCTTGTAAATCATAAAATTTTAAATTCAAATGATTACAAAAGTCTTTTGCTTTACTAAATACAAGAGTTAAACCTAGGCTTGAGTGAGATTTTGTAAAATTTATCTCCATTGTTAGAGGAGTAGTGAAATTTCCAAAATCGTTTGACATTTCATTACTCCACCAACCCATACCGTTTAATTCCTCTGGCATTAATTCAAAAGACCCATCTAAAGCAAATTGATTTCTCTCACATGTCCCATATTTTATTTCTTCTAATTCTTCCTCTTTTAGGTCTTGCAAATTAACAAATTCTTGCTTATCATTAACAGCTAATTGACTATCTTCTTTTGCTGTAACATCTACTAATCCAAATTTTATGCTTGCTTGAGTTCGCAATTCCATCAACTCCTTGCTGGCTTTTTAGCTGTGAAATTTACAGTCATATCTTTTCGATAAGCTCTATTTTTATTTGTATCAAAGCTATAAATCACTCTAGAAACATTATTAAAATATGCTCTAAATTCAAAATTAGCAATTCTTACTTCGTGAAATTCTTCAGGTTCTGTTAATTTATCCCAAAGTCTTTCATATTCTTCATAGTTAGAATCTGTTTGTGGTTCAAATTTAATATTAGAATAATTTAAGTACACACCTATAAGTTCACTTTTTAAATCGCCATTATCTGTTCTATTGGCATATTTATGTAAAAAGTCTGCCATTTCTTTTATATCTGCGAAAACTCCTATTTTGTATACATCTCCATCTATTAGAATAAAATCAAATTTTTGATTCATTACCTTGACCCTCCTAAAATCAATTTATAACCTTTTCGTTTGCTTTCACTATCCAGATACGGCTTTAGTATTCTTGCTAATACAGCTAAGTCTCCATCTAAGTTAAGAATGATTTCAACAGGCTTATCATTATTGTTTGCTGCAGTATCCTGTTGTTTAAACATTTTTAGTGCCGTAATTATCATGTCAAGCATCTTATTTTCGGGTGCAACAATTTCTCCTTGAGTTTTATTGTCCCCTATCATTGCTAGCTGTGGTGTATTAGCTTTAACAAATCCACCTTGGGCTAATTTTGGAATAACTATATTATTTATTGTAGGAATATTAAAACCAAAGCGGTTTCCGCCAAATCCTGGTACCCAGTCTGGAATATCAAAATGAACTTTGTTAATAGCATTAATCATGCCGTTTATTGAATTTATTACGCCATTTGCCATTCCTTCAATTCCGTCCAAGTATTGAATTTATCGTATTTTTTATAAAGTTCCAAATACTTGTAAAAATATTTGTTACTGTTGTTTTTAATCCATTCCATATATTGTCCCAAATACTTTTAATTGTATTTAAAACATTAGATACTGTATTTTTTACACCGTTTACATTATCTGTTACTATTTTTAAAATAGTGTTCCAAATGTTTTTAAAGAAATTACATATTGCCTTCCAAATGTTGCTAAACACTTCTTGGGTTTTGGTCATTGCTTCGCTTACTGTTGTTACTATTTTTTGCCATAAATCAGAAAAGAATTGGCCTATTCCATTCCAAGCTTCTTCCCAATTTCCGCTGAAAAATGTTTAAGATAAAATCTAGTACGGCAGTCAACGCCTTAATGACCCACCCTATTGCATCTACTATTGCAGAAATAACGGGGGTTACAATGTTTAGTACAAAATCAATAACTGGAGATAAGCGTTCAAAAACTGCGCCTATTATCTCAACTAATTTCCCTCCAAACTCTAACAAACTTGTAAACGCATCTTTTCCGCCATTTTCCCAAATTTCTTTAAGTTTTGCAGTTATTACCTCAAACCAGTGAGATAGTGTACCGCATATACTGATGACAGCATTTGCAAAATTTTGGAAACTAGAACTTGCTGTCCATTCTTCAAAGACGCCCAGTACTCCTTCTTTAATTTCAAGTAAATTATTAAATGCATCTGCTAAGCTTTGTATTATCTTGTCTCCATTTCCTGCATTCTTCCAAGCTTCTGCAAATGCATCTGCTATATTACCAATTATATTAAAGAAATGTGATAGCATCTGTAAGTTCAATTCTATCGTTTTTTGAATAGTACCATTTGACCAGATGTTTATGAAACTTCTACCAATTGCTTCTCCAAGATTTTTTATTCCCTGAAAAGCATTCTTTATTGAATTTATAACAGACATTCCTTTTGAGTCCCAAGCCTTTTTCAAAGGGTCAAACATAAACTCAAATATTTTTGTAAATCCATCCATTTCTGATTCTGCTTGTTTTATTGTATCTTGTAGTGGATTTCCAAAATCTAAAGCCCCAGAGTCTCCGCTTGCTCCACTACCAGAACCGCCACTATCTTTTCGTGGTAAAACATTAAGATTATCAAACACCGCTAGATTATTTAGTTCTTTTGCTGATTTTTTTGCACTTTCTCCAATTCCTGCTACGGCTGAATTAGCATCATTAGCAGAATTTGCCACATTTGCAATATCTGAAGAAGCTGAACCAAGTCCACTTGAATTATCAGCCTTTTTACCTGATATAAACTCTGTAAAAGACTTAAACGCATTTGCTAAAACTTGTAATTTTGCAAGCACTAAGTTTATGCCCTTTACAATTGGCGTAAATAAATTGATAAGCCCTTGACCTGATGTTGCCTTTAACTCATTAAATCTTAAGCTTAAAACTCTAGTTTGATTAGCCCAACTATCACTTGTTCTTGCAAAATCGCCTTGTGCTATGCTCAATTTATCTAATACAAAATGATATCTTAGTGCTGTTTTTTCTTGTTCTGTCATTTTTGCAGTTGTTTTTCCATAACCATTTGCTAAAGCGTATTGGTCCAAGGCATTTTGAGTCATTACAACACCTAGGTCTTTAAGTGTTTCTGTTTCCCCTGTAAATACAGATTTTAGTTTTGTATAAGCTATATCCGAAGATAAGTTATAAAAAGATGCAACATCTCCAACAAGTCCAGTCAGTGTTTTAGACATATCTAACGCTGATTCGTTACTAAAATCAAAGGCTTTAGCCATAGCACCAAAAGTACCTGCATATTTCTTAGTCACTGTTTGTCCTAATCCAAATTGTTCTATTGCATTTTGAGCAAATTTATCTATTTCTCCGTTTAAATTACCGAATGTAACATCTACAACGTTTTGTACTTCGCTTAAATCAGAACCTAGTTCTAAACAACTCTTAGTAAAACCTGTTATTGCTTTTACAGAAAATGCAGTTACTGCTAATTTTCCTATTTTCTTAAGTGAACTTTCAATTCCAGAATTTTTAACCGCCATATTTGCATTCTTTAATCCCTTGTTAAACGGGTTTGAATTTAATAAAAGCTCAAAGTCTATCGCTCCTACATTAGTACTCATGCCTAATACGCCTCCCTTTACTCTTTTATAAATCTTAGGATTTGTCAGGCCCTGAACTAACTACCGATTAGTGCTGTTCGCTCTGTATTTTATTTATTTTCGTATCTATTTTTATTATTTTCTTACATCTAACACATTTTATTTCTCCTGTACAAATCTCAGCCTTTATTAAAAGCTGATTACACACAGGACACCTTACTTCTTTCAAATTTCACCACCTGCCATCTCAGCAAACATTTTTTGAAATTGTTGAATTACTTGGTCATAATCATTTTTATCCATGTTTTGGGCTATCTTGTTTCTATAACTTCTTCTAATTTCAAGTTGTTCTGGGGTAAAAGTATTTAACTTATCTTTGTCTTCTTCTGCTCTTATTTGTACTAACTTTCCGCAAAGGGGTATCTTCCATTAAATTCGATATATCATCAACTAATTCTCCCCAATTCATCGTTTCTATCTTTTCTCTAACACTATAACCATATTGAGCTTTTAAACTAGAAGCTATAGTTCCCCAGTCATCATTTATGTCATACCATAATTCAGAATTTCTAGACTTTGTGAAATCGTTTCTCCATTTCTTCAAACGAAACTTCATTCACTTGAGCTAAAATTGCCAGTATTATAGTAGATATATTTTTAACCGTTAGGTCCATGCTTTCAATTTCACCTTTTGCTTTTTTTCCTAGTAACAATTCAATAACCTTAAGCATTGTTTCAAGAGAACTATTTTTTTCAAACAATGCTTGCGCCTTTGCAACAGCTTTAGCTTTACAGTCAACTGTGTAAGTTTTTCCTTCTGCTATTGTTATTGTTTGTTCTTCGAATCCCAATTTATCCGTAATATTTATATTAGACATTTTAAACTCCTCCTAAAATTTATAAAAAAGTAAAGAGTGGCTTTTTACCACTCTAACATTTATTTTGCAGTATTTGCTTTTATAGCATTTGCTGCGGTTTCAGTAGCCGCAGGTGTGTAAGTAGGTTTGCCGTTTGACATAGCATCGAATTCAAGCGGTATAACATCTGTTGATTTTCCTGCCCCCCAGTTGGTTACACTGAATAATGCATTCTCAAAAAGTAAAACCGAACTATTAGGAAAAGTCCATTGCAAACACCCTTCAACATCCCTACCGTTTTTTAAAGCCATTCCTGCGACATAATCATTTCCTGTATCTCCAAAGTGCCTTTTACCTGCAATAGATATTATTACAGACTTAGCTGTCATTAACCTTCTAATCCACCCCTCTTGGTCCATAGGATGCCATTCTTCTATTCCATTATCTAATTTAACTGAAAAAGTTTCCATGTCTGCAATATTCGTTAAAGCATCCATACTAGCACCAACCTGAAACTGGTTTTTGTAAACGGGATAAACCCCTGTTGGTAGTCCCATTATTTTTCACCTTCCTTATAAAATAAATTTAATTCTATCGAAAACTTAAAAACTCCGTTCTCGTCTGACCCTAAGTCGATGGGTCCTTCGTATAAGCCCTTAATAAAGCAGTTATACTTTTCTATAAAAAAAGAGCTATTCTCTAATAGCTCATAAATAGCATTTGCTTTTAATTCTGCTAAATTATAATTCTTAGTCCATTTGATAAGTAAAGTAATTGGTAATATCCCGTATGTTTGTAAATTTTTAAACTCTGAAATTGTTTCTATTTGCCTTCTATTTGCATAAATTGCAATAGCCTGTTCTTGGTTGTCATCCATTTTTCCAATATACCAATTTGTGCAGTCTTTAATTATTGTTTTTAAATAATCTTTAAACTTAGAAGTACTTAGTTTTTTAATCATTATCGTAATCTCCTTTTAAGAAACTTTTTAAAATTTTTCACAGTCAACCCTTTTTTTGGTCCTGACATATAAGTATTAAAATAATATTGTCTAGCATGTGGATTTTTAGTTTGTTTTATATTTAATTCTGGGTCAAAATATACTTTTCTTGCATAAGGTGTATCTACTACGATTTTTGCAATTCCTTTCTTTACTTTCTTATCATCAACAAAAGTACTATCATCTTGCATTGTACCAGTATCCAAAGGCATTGTTTGGCTTTGCATCAGGTCAGTTTTTAACCCTTCTGCGGTATCTATAAGAGCCATTTGAACCTGTCTATTAATCATAGCTATATTTTTTTTGTTATAAGTTATTTTCATTCTATGTCAACTCCAATACTGTCATATATACAGACCCATCCGGGTTTCGAGGCCTCTTTGATAGTTGTACATTAAACTTACACCCTCCTATAACTACCTCTCCTCCGACCTATCTTTTTTAAGCCCGGAGCAATATCACCTATTAATATTACTTTTCCAACTAACTCTACTTTTTTATTGTCACTATCAATTATAATTTTATTTTTTTCAACAAATCTACATTTTTGATTTTTGAGAAATACAGATGTAAGGGGCTCCCCTTCTTCAGAAAGCCCCTTTTCAAATAATTTAACATCACATTCATTATTTAATAATCTTTTCAGATAGTTAGGATTTAATTTGTTTGTCATATTATTCTACTCAATAGCCCTGTTCTTTTTAAATATGCATAGGCCTCTTTTGAAATATTAAGTTTTGCATGAATTTCTTCATGTTCTTTTTCATTTACAGTTAAATCTCCACCTATGCTAAAGCTAGATACTTCTGTATAATTTTCATAAATTCCATCTTCTTTTATATGTTCAGCTTGCACGCAGGTTGCCTTTACTATTAAATATTTTTGATTCTCTGTTAAATTGTTAAATCCTTTTTTCTCAATTCTTGTTAATGTAGCATTGTTAATATCAATTGAGGCTAGTTCTAAATATTTTTCTATTTCATCATCTTTTAACTCCAATAATGAAGTAAATCCATACTTAGAATAGTTCTCTTTTGTTGCATAGACTGTTATCATTCGCAACACCTCTCTATTTCTTTAGCTTTTTAATTTCTTCGTCTTTCGCTTTTAATTGCTCCTTTACTTCAGCAAATTCTTTTTCTTTTGCTTCTAGCTTTGTTCCCACTTCAGTTAGTTCTTCGTCTTTCGCTTTTAATTGCTCCTTTACTTCAGCAAATTCTTTTTCTTTTGCTTCTAGCTTTGTTCCCACTTCAGTTAGTTCTTCGTCTTTCGCTTTTAAAGTATCTAATAATTTGTCTACTTCTTCTTTGTTAAACTGTGTTTTCTTCAATTCTTCAAGCGCATTTTTAACTTTCTTGTACTCTGCGTAAGAAACTGTTTTGTGTTCTCCATCTGCAATTTTTTTACCATTTTCATAAATGTCAAAACCATTTTTTATATAAGCTTCTTTTTCAGAAGCATTTATGGAATATTCTATATTTCCTTTAACTGCAACCATAATTTTACTCCCTTCGTTTTAAGAATTTTCATTTTCTTAAGTTTTTCAACTTCTATCTTTGTTTACTCTTCCGTATTTATTTTAATACCTTTCACTCTTGTATCAATTACAAACAAATCCCAATACTTTCTTAATTGGTATAAGTAACCATCACCTTGTGTATGTGTACCTGGTGCCCATAGTTTTATATATGAGTGCTTGTCACAAGCTAAAACTGACTTCGGATGTACAAGTATCATATTAATTTGTTTTGCACTTGTTCCTGGGACACAACCATCTGTAAAGTTATATGCAGATTTCATTCTTGAACTTGGTATTTTTTTGATATTTACGTCATCTAAAGACCTAACAGCACGATTGAAGCCATTTCCTCCCCCATTTAAGTAGAATACTTTTTGAACATCTTTTGCATTTTTGATTATTTCTTCGATATCCGGTGTAACATAGAATAGTCTACCTTCAGCAGGCACCTCGTCCTCGTCCATTTCTTTCATATATTTGTCATATAATTTTAGTATGTTCTCCACGGTTGGGGCGGTTGTATCAGGTGTTTCTCCTAAAGCCACAAAATCATTGTGAAGTTTAGAAATTCTGTAACAGTCTTCTTCAGGAATTGCGTGTTCTTCCTCAAAAACATTAGTAATATTTGCAGCAGCTACTGCTAAATTGCTTTCATCTACATCCATTGTATCTACGAAGAATTCTACGTCTCTGTCATGTGCTAAAGTTTTAGACATGAAGTTATTTTTTACGCTTTGACGATTAAAGCCTCCATTTCTAGTATGGTCTTTAAAGCCTCCCATTTCGATATATGGGATTTTTACAGTATTAGCATTAATGAATGTTATTTTTTCTGTTGTTAAATCGCTTGTTAAGCTTTCTCTTTTGTACTTTTGTTTTAGTTGCCTTTCAAATTGAATAGCATAATTAATCGTATTTGCCATTTTCAAATCTCCTCTCTTTTTTTTTGGTAGAGAAAATATTGAAATATACTTGCTTAGCTCCTAATCATCTTTTGAATTACCAAAAATCTTTGATATTTCAGTATCTTCTGAATTAGAACTCATGTCTCCTTGACTTCCTCCAAATGCAAAGCCTTTCTTTCCTTCTTGCATAGCTCCTTCATTTTTTAACTCAGGCCATTCTGCTACAATTTCGTCAATTTCAGCTTTAAGTTTTGCTTTATCTAATACACCGTTTTCAGCAACTTTGCTGATATCTACAAGTCTAGCTGCCCTTCTTACTTTTTTTGCATTAATATCTGCATCTATCATTTCTAAAGCTATTTCTGCTCTTATATTTTCAATATCAGCTGTAGTCTTTTCTTGCTGTTCTTTATTATCTTCTTCTGTATCTTGCTCTGTATTCAAGTTGTTTTCTTCTTTTGTTTCACTAACTTTTTGTTCTGCAGATTTAGCACCTTTACTATACATTCTGTTTATAAACCCGTCTAATTCGTCTTGATTTTTAAAAGTTATTGACCCATCGGCATTAGTTTTTGCAACCGATTTATCTTTTTTAACTTTTTCACCCTCATTTTTGTTTTTCTCAGCTGTGTTTCCAAATGCTTCAGTCACGCTATTATCTGTTTCTTGCTCTATTTTTTGTTCTTCAGAGTCCGTTTCTGTGCTTTTAGTTTCATTTGAATTATCAGCTTTTTCAGTAGTCTGAGTATCTACTTTTTTATTCTCTTCGTCTTCCATAATTGGAACCTCCACCGTACAAAGCTCGTCAGCTTTCATCCATGATAGCAGTTTATTTTATAGATTTGCTCTTACACACGTTTTGGAGCATAAAAATAACACCCTATTGGGTGCTAATATTAAAATTCTCTATTCAATTTTTAAGCCATTTGTTAATTTCCCCATTTTTTACCGCTTTTTCAAACTCTCTAGCCTCTTTTTTTTCTTCTTCGCTTAATTCTCTCTTTTTTTTCTCTTCACTTGGTAAGGGCACTTCATTTAGCCATCTTGGTTTTTTATTCATTCAAATCACTCCACAATATATGTATCACTCCATCTTTTTCAACAATGTTCTCTACAAGAAATTTACTATCTCTAGCGTATAATATTTCGCTTTCTTCAGAATTAAATTTTCTTAAATCTTTTCCCTTTTTTGATTTGACATATATTATAACATTAGCATTCTCATTATAATTAGTTTTATCAGAAAAAGATAAATACTCCTTAAATATTATTTCTTTCCCTATTTCATTACTTTTAATAAAGTTCTGTAGCTTTTTATTATCTTTTATGTCTAAAACCCTAATCATATTGCCTTCATAGTTTTGCATTTTAGCCAAAGCTATATCTAAATCTTTTACAATAGCACTTTCCAAATCATCCAGTTTTATATTATTTCTCAATTTGTCATTAATCTTATAACTTTCTGAGCTAATATAACTATTTATCGCATATTGTTCTTCTTCTGATATTGTAACATTTTCTATCTGATTTTGCAAGTTCTCTATTTCATTTGAATATTTCACTACGTTTGACTCTAATATACTCCCTGTTACTAATCTTTCATACTGTTTTTGCTTTCTTCTTAGTTCTTGTATATATTCGTCATTTTTATTATGCTCGTTCTCTTGGATTTCCTCTGGTTCCTCATTAATACCTTCAAAATATGTACTTTGGCCATGTCTGCATCTGCTATGGTATAATCCCCCTGCTATTGCAGTAGATAAAAGTGGATATTTACCATCCTTTGCCGTTCCCCCTGACCAAACATCATCAATATAAACTCTACCTTGCCAGTTTGAACATTTATCACAGCTTGTGTTATGCTTAGAAACATAAACAAGAGAATTCCCTATCCTTTTTCTTAATTCTCCTTCTCCCATTAAATTTGCTCTTTTTGTAGCCGTTCTTACTGCCATATCCGCATAATCTGCAATGTTCACTTTTCTGCCGTCTTTGTATTCAATGCAATTAAAGCCCTTTACCAAAAAGTCTTTTGTTGCCATATCTATTGCTTGATTTAGTGTTTTAGCCCCAGAATTTGCCATTTGACTTGCTTTATATATCGTACTTCTATACACATCATTTGACATACGTAATGTAGCTATTTTAACATCTTTTAAGTTATTATCAACAGCATCCATTAAAGCTTTTACTTTTCTGTCGTTAATACCAAAAAAAGAACCCCCTAGGCTTGCATCGTCCTTATCAAGTATACCTGCCTTTATTGCTTCTTTGTTTACTTTCCTTGCGCCCTCTCTAAACTGCTTCTTTATTGCTTTATGATTATATCTGTTAATATCTTGTTGATAATTTCCAAATATCTCTTTGTTTTCTTCCTTAAACCTACGTATTTGCTTTAATTTTAAGACTTGCCATTGTGGCCATTTAAAGTTTTTTAAGTCCTCGTCTGCCTTATGACTTCCGTAAAGTTCTTTTCATTGAAGCAATTAAGTCAAGTTCTATTTGCTCATATATCTTTTTTATGTCATAATCTGAGTTAATAGGATTTGTGTTCATACGTTATCACCCATTGTACAAGATAGACGGTTCTTGCTTTTCAATTATCCCCGCTTCTTCTTTGAGTCTTTTTACTTCTTCTTCTTTTTCCTCTTTTGATAAGCTATCTCCGATATAATTCCTCGACGCTACGCTCTATGCTCATTACTGCTTGTCCTGGTCTTGCTTTCGACACTGTCTCTACTACCGCCTCAAAGGATGGTGAACTGTATTCTCCAAAATCTGCTGTTGCTTCGTATTGCCCTGCTTCTCTTCCTTGCGCTTTGTCATATGCTTTTAAACACATGACAGCAACTGAAGGTAATACTTTTTCTAATACTCTTATTACTTTATTTCTTGTATATTGCGTTACTTTCTCTTTTTCCCTTTGCGCATCTGCATTATCTAATTTCTTTGTATCTATTCCAAGTGTACTCGGGCTTATTAATCCTTGCAGACACAAATCTAATGCTGTTATATACCCTTGTAGCATTTTTTCGTAGTCAAAATCTCCTGACTCTCTTATTATCTGACCTGCTTTATCTTCAGCATTTGTATTTCCAATTTGTACAAATCTTTTATCCCATGTACTCGGCTTTAGCAGATTTCCACTATCGTCACATGGCAATAGCTCTTCGGGTATATATGTCTGCGTTTTGTTATCTCTTAAAGCTTCTATCCACTGCGACCAAACTTCATCAAAGCTATCAAAGTCATCTATCTTTTTATCTAATATTGACTGCCCTCTTCCTTTAAATTTCTTTGATTTATTAATCATAAATTGGGTAGCCATCATAAATCCATTATCATGAACTTCTTCAAGGTTCTTAGTCTCTTTAAGAATTTTATAATCCTTAAGCGGCTTGTTATTCCCTTCTTCATATAGTTCATACCTTATACCGTCTTTACTGTAAAACTCTTTAAACAAATATTTCTTTTTCCCGTCATTATAATAGTTTTTGAATATAATCGTTATCAGTCTTCCATTTTGATATTCATATTCAACATTCGCTCCAGAATAGAAAACTAATATTGGATACTTACTAATACTTGTATTATAATTTACTTTAAATGCTCCGTCATGTTCTATAAACACATCAATTACTGCTTGCTTTACTAAATCTTTAAAGTCGTTATCTTTTGCAATTTCTACCCAATTTTCTTGTGCTTCTACATTATTCTTAATCTCTATATCGTTTAAAGCATCAATTATGATATCAGCTAGCACATCTATAATTATTCCGGGAAGCCCTGTGTGTATTTTTCTAAAATCTATCCCATCTGTTCCTATAGCAGCCCAAAATCTTGCATTACCCATTTGGTCGTCAACTTGTGTATAGTACTGATGTAGTTCCGATGCATCCCCTCGATACCATAATTGATTTCTAAAGCAAGTCCCTTCGAAGGTATTAATTTCTTGAATTACTAAACTTTCGCCAATGCTTGGTTGTATCTCTAACCAATTCTGAACCATTTTCTTTATTCTACCTCCTAGTCCCATTCATTACCTCCATTTTTTAGATTATGCCGCTACATCATCTGCATCTTTTATAATAGCTTTTATTATTTCCCAGTTTCCAATTTCTTTTTTGTATGGGAGCCATGCATATTGTCCACCTTGTATAACGTGGTCATTTGCATCTTCTAACTCTCCGTTTTCATTGTAACCGTATACATTCATCTCATCTATATAATCCTGGCATTCATCGACTATGTAAAAATCTTCTGTGTGTAACCATGACTGTTGTAATTGAACTCTAGTAATGTTCTTTGTTTTTTTCCATGAGCCTACGAACTCATAAACTAGATTATTAATTCTTTTTGATTTTTGTGCTTCTGCAATAGTAGCAGCATCAGCACTGTCTATAAATACAGTTCTTGCAAATCCCCATTCTTCTTTACATTCCTCTAAGAACATTATCAAACGCGGAACAACGTCAGACGGTGCAAAAGGTACTGTTCTATCTTTATTGTTGCTTGAAAATGTTTTTAGTATAACACATTTTTTATCAACTGTTATACCGTATCAGCACAAAGGTTAATTTGTCATGCGTTTTTTTAGAATATGAAGTATCTACTCCCACACTAAATCTCTTAAACTTAAGTTTTTTAGCTTCTTCTTTTGTTATAATATTCTTATTTGTGTAATTAAAAGCAAGACCCGTAGCCTTGCCTCTTAATCCTAATATTTTGTTTTTATATATCTTTGTTCCAGGTGATAATGCATTTATCTTGTCTTGCTTGTCTTCTTCAGATAATCCTAAATTATCATCAAACGTAAAATACCAATGTACCCAATTTTCTATTTCAGGTTCATTTAGCTGTTTAATTAGCTCCGTTGGATAACATTCTTTGTATTTTTTCAAAGGTCTGCTTCTGTTTAGATACTCTTTATAAACTGCTAAATTAGGGTCATCTGGATTAGAAGATGTAAGTTCGTATTCGCATCTGTGCGCAGATTCTCTTATAAACTCCATGTCTCCTATATTAATTTCGTCTATGTACAGACACCCCAGTTGACCTCCTAACGCTTTTTTCCAACGGCTTTTATCTTTGTATCCACACACGTATATTACTTTTAAGCCATTTGGCGTTATATACTTAATGTGTGCTAATTTGATATTTGCGTCACCTGCACCTTTATAATCTACAAAAGGTCCAAATACATCTAAAATACCACGCTCTGGATTTATTACGTTCTTTTCTGCTGTTCCGAATATCTTCTGCAGCTATCATGTGAAATTTCCTTTTGCTTTCTGCTACTTTAAGCATAAACTTTATAGCACCTATTGTTGTTTTCCCCGCTGCTGTTGTCCCTTCCATGAATTCTTTTTTAGCTTTGCAATTTAAAAAGTCTAAATACTTTTGTGACAAAGGTAATATCTGTGCTACTGAATTAACTGTTTGTTCCATTTGCATCACCATTAAGTTGACTAAGTATTGACGCTAGTAAATCCGTATTTGTATTCAATGTATTATTGGTTTTGTCTATGTATATTCCTAATGTTTTGCCTAATAACTCTAATGCTTTGTTAGCCCCTATGCTATCAAAAGTATATTCTCCGTGTTGGTTCATATTTCCCTGTCATTTTATTGTATTCCATAACGGGCTTATGTTGTAAACATCGTTCTACAACCTCT
Source organism: uncultured Clostridium sp. (assembly GCA_947650745.1). GTDB lineage: Bacteria > Bacillota > Clostridia > TANB77 > CAG-508 > JAAWPK01. Next base: position 15,718 of record CANSWM010000007.1, read on the forward strand.
TTTAAGTTCATAACACAATATTCTTGGGTGACTTGCGTTTTCTCTTGGATTTCTGCTTGCCTTTTTAGTATATATTCATGCACATACATCTTCTTGAGCATTTTACAACCATTCACTTTTGCTGTGTCCTCACTAGCTTTAGGGTATGTATCTCGGTATGCTTTTGTTGCATTGCAGCCATTTGCTAGATAATAATCAGCAAATTTTTGTTGATTTACTGTTAAATTATTTTCATTTCGTACAGCCAATTATTATCACTCTCCTTTTTACTTCTTAACAAAAAAGAACCTTTCCCCATACAAGGGAATAAGTTCTTTTTTGAAGTTTTTTATATTAAGAGCTTCTTAGGTAAATTTCAATATCTTACTTTTAACCTTACTAACATTATAACATTTAAAAACCGGACAAAACGGACAAATTAAAAATTTATTCGATTTTTTCTAATAACCTATTTACTTTTTTCCTTGCTTTGTCCTCTGACTCATACTCCATCAAGTGCATAATCTTTATCCAACTAAAGTCGTCGTGATATCTGTATCTTAATATACGCCTCAATTCACTGTCTTCTATCGTTTGTATAAACTCTTCGACTTCGATTCTTAGATTATCTAATAACGCTTGAAAAGCTTTTAACTTTATTTCGTATTTGTCTAATAACTGATATTTTTTTATATTTATTCCTGTTATTCCGCACTTGATGCTTAGCATATGGAAAACCTTTGCTACTTTGTACTGTGTCCGACACAATATTACTTCGTTTTTCTATTCGTTTTATTCTATTTTCTAAGTCTTCTATCTCTTTTTGTACACTTTGATATTGTTCAAGTTTTTGTTTTATCAAACTTATCAACCTCTAAAGATTAAACATCCATACCATACCTACTATGCATAGCACTATCTCGATTATGTATAATATTTCTGTTTTTAAATCTCTTTTCTCCTTAGTACCCCCAAGTTCTGCTATTCTCTCAAGCATGAAGAAGCCTAAAAAGAAGATAACCACTGTCTTGATTAACCACATACTATTTTCCCACCTCCCTCAAAGATATTTCTAAACTAAATCTAAATTCTATGCTACCATCGTTTTTATTTTTGAGTGCTTGATTTTTTGTTTTCAGTTCTACCCTTTTTCCTTCGTTGTGTAACTTTTTTATAATTCTTCTCATACCAAATTTTGTCTTTTCTACCTCGTACCCCTGCTTTTCTAAAAATTTACATACCTGTTCATCAATATACTTTGAATATTTAGCTGACATCTCACGTATTCCTTGTGCTACCAATGTTATGTGTTCTGTTTCCTCAATACTATTTTTATTATCTTCCATTTTATCTCTCCTTTCCCTTCGCACACGCAAGGTTGTTAGTTTTTCTTAGCTCTTGAAGTCTTTCATATTCTTCGCAGTTTGCTATAAACTCAGTATCACTATAGCATTCTCTATATATTTCTTGTTTAGTAAAATGACTTCTGCAGTCTCTGCAATTTTTACTAATGCATATCATTACTTTCGTCCTCCTTAAAAATCATTATCAAATCTTAAATAATTTTCGATAAATTTCTCTAATTTTTCAGTCATAAGTCCTTGTCTTTCCAATTCTCTTTTGAAATTTCTCGAATTAAGAATTGCATCGTTTTCATCTATATCGTCTAGTTTTATGTATATTCTGTTTAATCTTTCTTTTAAATCTCCATCTGTCTCTTCTAAAATTTCTAATAATTCTTGGATTATCCCTGTCATCCGTTTGCCTCCTTTACTCGTTTAATTCTTGCCTTCAAACTCTCAAGTAATGCCTCTTGATTTGCATCTTTTCCGTTCTAAGGCATCTAATGCATCAACATCTCTGCCTCCTTCTATTGCAAGGTTATGTATGAAAACCGTGTTTTTTTGTCCTTGTCTATGTAGCCTTTTAATCGCTTGTAAATATAGTTCTAAACTAAAAGTTAATCCAAACCACACTATATGATTTCCACCGGTCTTGTAAATTTAATCCATATGCTATACTCGCAGGATGTGCTAAAAGTATATCTAATTCTCCGTTATTCCACATGTCTTTATCTGCGCTATCTTTGTATACAGTGTGCTTTAGTTTTAATTTATCTAGTTCTTTTTGAATACGGACTAAATCGTGTTGAAAATTATAAAACACTAAAAGAGGTTGTCCGCTGTGCTTCTTCAATTAATTCTAAAAGTGCTTCAATTTTGCAGTTATGTATTTCTACAAATTCTTTACTGTCATTTTTATACACTGCCCCATTGCAAAATTGCAATAGCTTGTTTGATAATGCCGCTGCTGCTGTTACATCGATTTGTTCTTCGTCTATTTGCAAAAACATTTCTTTTTCAAACTGTTCATATGCCTTTTGTGCTTTGTTGTCTAATTTTATAAATCTATTATCTGTTACTAGCTCCGGTAATTGTAAATAATCTTTAGCTTGTAGGCTTATACATATGTCAGAAATTCTGTTTTTAATCACTTCCACTGCTTTATCTTTTGCTTTGTATGAAAATATTCTTTCAGCATTTCGTTTATCTGGTTCAAAATAATTTTCACGATAGTGCGATATGTATTTTCCTAGCCTTTCACCTTGGTCTAATAAATATATCTGTGCCCACAAATCTATATACCCATTTGGTGCCGGAGTTCCGTGTCAACCCGTATTATCTTTTTTATCAATGGCCTTATTCTTTTTAGGGCCTTAAATCTTTTTGAGTTATGGTTTTTAAAACTCGAAAGTTCATCTATTATTACTGTGTCAAATGGCCAGTCATTCTGATAATAATCTACAAGCCACTCTACATTTTCACGGTTTATAACATAAATGTCAGCTCTTGTATTTAAGGCATTTATTCTCTTTTTTAATGGTCCTAAAACAGGGATTATTTTTAAAAGCCTTAAGTGCTCCCATTTTTCTTGTTCTCTACTCCATGTATCTTCTGCTACTTTTTTCGGTGCTATTACTAATACTTTATTTACCGAAAATCTATTATACTTTAGGTCATTTATTGCTGTTAATGTTATTACAGTTTTGCCGTTTTGCTAACCGCAAACCCATGTCTAGAAATAACCCAAGTTTGTCGTCTGTAATGCACCTTGAAATGCAATATTTTTGGTATTCATGTGGTTTGAAAATCATTTTACATCACTTCCTATCTTTTTTATAAATTTCTCTATACCCTCTAAGCTATCTATTACATACACTTCAAAGCCTAATCCTCGTATAAATGCTATTTGTCTATCCTGAACTATGCTTGTTTTGCCTCCGTGGTCTTTTAAGTTCTATAAAGTATGACTTGCCTCCGAGGCATTAAAACAATTCTGTCCATCACACCTGCATTACCGAGGACTTACCCATTTGTATGCCCTTCCACCAAGTTCTTTTATCTTATTTACCAATTTTCTCTCTAAGTCTTTTTCCAGAAGTCGCATTTTAAATTTTCTCCTTTCAAACTTTTGCTCTATGTATTTTTCGGTCATATGCTTACTCCTTACCACTCGACTTCGTATTTTTCTTCAAATCTTTTTCTTGTTATTGTATAAATACTGAATTCTTGCGTTTTTTCTTCTCTAATCCCTATAATAGCTTCATTTTCAAATTCCTCAATTCTAATTTCAAAAATTTGCTTTTCTGTAACAATATCGTCTTCATTCAATAATCTGATTAATTTTTCAACTTTTGACAGTTTTTTATTCTTCATATTACATCGCCCACCCCTTTTCTTTTTTGTCACTATACATGCGTTATATAATATATTAAATTTGAGATATTAGGCATATGAATACACGCCTAATTTCTCTATTTTCTCTAATTTAATAATTTATATATATATTATTCCAACTTTTCCAACCTGTATTTAAGTCCTTCGCCTTACTGGACTTCACAGGTTGGAAGTACCTCGTATGTTGTCCAACTTGTCTCACTCTTGGTTGGAGAGGGTTGGAACCGGTTGGAGTACTTTTTTTGGAGTTTCCAACTTTACTCCAACCAAGGTTTTTCCTTAAGAAATCCGCTTGTTTGTCCATAACTTTTTCCAAATTTTATATTTGATTTATAAGAGTATTCCAACCTCTTTCTCAAAATATCTATAACCCTCTTCCTATCTATACTTGTCTGTCTTTTTGGTTCTATTCCAAGACATACTGTTAAAATTTCACTTGTACAAATTCTATCACGCTCAATTAAGTTAATATCATCCTCGTTGTTAAATATCCAGTAGTTTTTTTGTGCTTCTATTGACCTATCAAACCAGTCTTTTGATATTGGTCTTTGTATATATTCTTGTATAACATTTTCCCAAGGGTCTATGATTAGTCTTGAAGCTTGTTCTTTTTCTGCTTCCTTCAATACATCACCAGTTAAGTAAAGTGGCTCGCCTGCTCTAAACAAATATACCGCTTCGGCCCAAATTTGGTCTCTCTCAGCTTCTAGTTGTTTAAATATGTCTTTTGCTGTCTTATTCTTTCCGTACTTCTACGGGCCAATATCTTCTGTTTCCGTGTACTATCTCTTAAGAATTCGTCATCATTGGTTGTTCCAAAAAATACGCAATGCCTAGAGTGCTCTTCTTCTCTACGCTCGTAAGGTGCTCTATACTTATCTGTTTTTTGACCCAAAAATTGCTTTAATCTATTACTATCTGCTTTATTAAAGCCTTGCAATTCAGGCACTTCAACAATAATGCAATTCTGTAAGAGCAATAAAGTATCCTTGCTGTTAAAGTCTACAATGTTATCCGTAAACCAGTCCCCGGCGAGTTTACTAAGTAGTGTACTTTTTCCTATTCCTTGAGGACCGTGTAAGAATTACCATATTGTCGAATTTGATGGGTAATTCTGTTATAGCTCTTGCTACTACTGCGGTAAAAGCTTTTCTTGTAACTTGTCTTACATACTCTGTATTTTCCGCTCCTAGATAATCTATAACTAGATTATCTAACCTTGGCACTCCGTCCCACTTAAGAAACTCAAAGTAATCTCTAGCAACATTTACGGAGCGTCTATTTTTTAAAATTGCAAGTGCATCGTTTATCACAGAAGCACCTTTAAACCCTTCATAATATTTTTCAAAATGCCCTCTTAGTTCTGCATCGTCACTATCGGACCAAAGTCTTGGATAGTGCTCATCTTTTCTGCTCCATGGCAATGAGCTTTGTATTAAGAATCTATTTGAAAATCGGTCATATACAATTTTGTTTTTAAATTCTTCTGCATTTTCTAGAATAAGTAAAGCATTGTTAATTGTTCTATCTATTAATCCTGTACTTTTTGACCTTGCTATTTGCATTCTCCATTCAACATTTTGACTAGCTATTTCTGGCCCTTCAGGTGTATCAAGGCTTACAGAAAACTCGGATTTTGCAATTTCTAATTGTTTCTTTTCAAACTCAGCTCTAACCACTTTATCTGACATAGCGATTTGACACATTTCTACATAGCTTGGAAGCCTGTTTGTTGGCGTTCCTTCCTTTGCTTCCTCATCTAAATGTCCGAATTTATGAATTCTAACTAAATCAAATGAATTGCAGAGCATTCTACTTGCAGGGTCTGTTGCATGAAAACTGTATAACCATTTACCATTACCATATACAGTTGCACCATTCGCCACAGAACCATTTACATATGTATATTTATCGTCACTATCTCCTTGGGCATAGATATCTTTTAGGAATAAATTTATAGTACTGTGAATATCATATACTCTACAAAACGCTCCAACGATGTTGTCTTTTTCAAAGGGGTCTTTTTGTCTATTAATTTCTTGTTTTAGTATGTCTGGTTCATTCAAAATTTTAGGCCATTCATTAGAATCTTTCCAATTTTTATACATTCTTAAAATTCCGGTTAGCAGATGCAAAAGGCTTATCTTCATATTTAAATACAAATGTACTATCTCTGCTACAGCTTGGCCAGTACATAAGCCTAGATGTTTCAAATGTTGAAGGGTCCATAATTTCTAAATTTATAAAACTTGCAATTTTTCTTGCAATAGGCTCATATTCTTCTGCTGTAACTGTTCTATCTAAAGGTATAATAATTCTTAACCTTGGTTTTGCTTCACAATGTTTTCTTGTAGAATATACTGCAAACCCACAACCTAGCCCATCTACTAATTTTAATATTTTCTGGGTTTCTCCAGGACTAATATTATCAGCATCTAATGTTACTAAGCATCTGTTAATTATATTTTCAGCTTTACGTCTGTTATCTCTTAGTTGCCCTGCAACAAATCCGACCGAACATCTTTAAGTTCGTCTTGCTGTGATTTTTTTAGTTTAATAAATTGCTCGTATGTTTCGTTTGTTCGGGCAGGAGTACTTATTTTAGTTATAAACTCAGACCATAGCAATTCTTGAGATACCCAATTCACGGATTTTCTATTATTTGCTACCGATATTTTCAATTTCTTATCATTTTGCATCATATTAAGCGCCTCCTAAAAATTCTACTCCTTTTTCTGTTTTTACTGATATGTAGCTCTTCCTTATTCCTCGTCTAAACTCTCTTTCAGTGTATTCGTTGTTAAATATTTCGCTTCTTGAGCCAGTAAATCCAACAGGTTTCTTTATTTTAATTCCGAGCTTGAATTTCCCAGTTTTTTAGTTTTTGTTTCATTTGTTCTTCACTCCCTCTTCATTATATTTTTATATATTACTCTCTCTACAAAAGCTAATGCTTCATATTGTGTTATAAATCTACCATCATGTCTATGTCTTACGCTGCTTCTTATTAATTTAATATTTTGATTATAGCTGCGCTTATATATTTCAGCTAATTTGTTTTTATTAATTCCTTGTTTCCACAACTTAATTATCTCTTCTTCTTTCATACTAGGTAGTATTAGCTCTTAAGTAATGTTTAATGCTGTCTATTTCTTTATTTTGCATTGTTACACCTCTTTACTTAATTTTATAGATACAACGGGGCGAAGCGCATTCGTGTAGATATACGTGTCACCGTCCGAGGGGAAAGTGCTGTAACAGTCCACGTCGCCCGAGTACACATTCTGCAAGCCGAAGTAGCAGTAGCTAGAGCCCAAAAGGACACAGCGGGAAGACAGCCAATATTTAAAGTCTTCCTTTTCTCCAAACAATATATTTTTCTTTATTTCTTTTTCCCAAAATTTTGATTTGATTATATCTTCTTCTTTTAAGTTTCTCGCAATATTAACTCCGCTTATTTCTTTACAAAGTCTGTCTACTTCTTTACACAAACCATTTATTTTTTCTATGTAATCCCTATTATCTTTTTTACTAGATAGCTTTAATGTTTGCTCTATCGGTTTGTCAGATATTAGTAAAACTTCTTCTTTATCTATATCAAAAACAACCCAATTAATATTTTCTTTTTTAAAATATTGGTTTTTAAAGCCGTTATTTTCTTCTTTACTTAATATTTCTTTTTGATTATCGTTTAAATTATAATAATCTCCTATTTCCATATTATCTCTCCTTCTTTATTTTATTAAAGCATAATAACTTCATAAGATGCGTTGTAAAATAAGCTCCATCAGGCCTATAACAAAATCCAGAATCTCCAATTTTAATATAATAAATACACTTTTTGCAATGCATTTTTCTTATCTTTTCTATAGCACTCATACCTTTTTCGCTCCTATTCTTTTTTATAATAATTATTTGTAAAACCATCAGCATTTAGTGGTAATCCTTCTGCCCAATTTGGTACTTGACACATTATCTTAATCATATCTTGCAGTATTATTTCACAGCTATTTGGTCCCATGTCTGGAACTTCAGCAATTATTTCGTCGTGTATATGAAATAAAGCTCTATATCCGGCATTTGTTAAATTTAGTAAAGCCTCTGATAAGCAGTCTCTCGCAATTGCCTGTACTAAATTTTCAGTTAGTTTTCCTCCATAGGTTGGTATCTTTTCCCACTTTTTTGTTGTCTGATTTTGTCCCATATAACTTAATGCTTTACTTCCAAAATTATTTGTTATTATTTGTGGGCTTATATAAAACAATTGTCTTTTGCTAGGCAGAGTTATCACCAAATTTCCATTTTCAAAACTAAAGTAAATATTCTTTTGCATTACTTGTATTTGTCCGGTTAAGATACAATTAATCGCACAATTTTCTACGGTATGCCACAAATCAACTATTCTTTTATTTGCATTTCTCCATCTTTTTACTATTTCAGGTAATTCATTTTCTATTAGCCCTTTGTCTAAAGCTCCCATCTGTACTAAAGCTCCTGCACCTCCTTGATATCCGGAGTGCTAATTCTGCAACTTTACCTTTTTGTCTTAATTCGTATTCTGGATTCCCTTTTTGTATCTTCTCAATTGGAACGCCGAAACATTTGTGATGCCGATGCTTCATATATTTTGCCATGAGTCTTAAATACTTCTATTCTCCATTGCTCCCCTGCAAGCCAACTGATTACTCTAGCTTCTATCGCAGAGAAATCTGCAACTGCAAATATGTGCCCGTTCTGAAGGTATAAAAGCCGTTCTAATTAACTCAGAAAGAGTTTTAGGAACATTTCCGATAAATTATCTGTATAGCTTCTATATTTTTGTTTTTGACTAAATCTCGAGCTAAATCAAGCATTTTTAAGTGGTTCTGCGGTAAGTTTTGAACTTGTACTAATCTGCCAGCCCATCTACCAGTTCTGTTAGCCCCATAGAACTGCAGCAGCCCTCTTACTCTATTGTCCTCTCCGCATAGCTGCTTGCATTGCATCATATTTCTTTGTACTTGTTTTTGATAATTCTTGTCGTATTTCAAGCATTCTCTTTACCTTTTCAGAATTAGTATTTTCAATAAGTTCAGGTACATCTTTTTTGTTAAGACTTGTGACCTCATTACCTATCTCTCCTTCTAACCATTCTTTTAATTGTGCAATAGAATTTGGATTTTCCAGTCCAGATATCTTTTGAGCTTCAACCATTAAATCTTCTGTTCTTTTTGCTCCAATTTTCAAAGCCCCTTCTACAAGTTCTTTATCAATTTTCACGCCATAGGCATTCATCAACACATCTAATTGCCATAATTTTTGCTCTTGTTCTGAGAATTTTACCTTATCTAATATTTTCTTTATTTCTTTTTCAGTTACAACGTCTTGGGTATTATATTCTTTAAATAGATTCCATTTATCCATATCATGCTTTGGCAAATTTCTAACTCTTCCTCCGTTTGTTTTTGTAGGTTTACATGGTACACAAAAATATCTAATAAGTGCTTTTCCTGAAGCTAATTTTTTCTTATCTTCAGATAAACCTAGCGCGTTCCCTATTGCTGAAAGTCCGTGCAGGATATCCGGCAATATAGTCCATGAACCATCTCACAAGCCCATTGGAAAATAGGAGATTTCCAAAATTTATTTAAACAGTACCATTCAAATGCTGCATTATACGCAAATTTTGTAATGTTATTATCTGCAAGAGCATTTATAAGCTCTTGCGTCAACTTTTCGCCTTGTGCTAGGTCTATAACTCTTACTGGTTCACCATCAAAGCTATATGCAAATAAAAGTATTTCAAAATCGTCTGAATCTGCATATTTATATAACCCAGCTTTCCCAATATCCACACTACTGTATGTCTCAATATCAATATGCATTTCTTTTCTTAAGTGTCCCACTGATATGAATCCCCCTTCTTAATATGATATAATTGACTTTTAGAAATTTTATATTTTGAAGCAATTCTTGCTATGCTTTCACCATTTTTCAATAACTTTTTTATTTTTCTCGACTCATCTAAACTTAATTTACGCCAATTTTTTCCGTTGATAATAGACATCTAATATGTTTTCAGTTCTTGTACCGTATACAAGGTTTTTTAGCCTATTATCTGTTGGTATACCATTTATATGCCTTACTTCTTTTCCTTTTGGTGGTAATCCTACAAATGCTAACATTACGAGTCGATGAACTGACCTTTCAACTACTTTCTTCTCATTTTCTAGCCCTCTTATCCAAACCCCTACATGTCCATTTTTATCACACTTAGACGGATTTAAAATTTTACCTTTGAAGAATCTCAAATAAGTTTTTCCAGCTCTTGGTATCTCAATATATCTGTCTAAGCTCCTAATTCTTCCAAGTGTACTAGCTTGATATTGTCCTTCATAGCCGTGGTATGTCTTTCCATATTTCTTCCATTAGTTAGCACCTTCTTTCCATTCTTTTTTCCAAACGATAATACTTTCTTTATTTTCTTCTAAGCATTCCTTTATAATTTCCTCCGCTCTATCAATATCTTTCATATTTATGCATACGCCATATTGTTTACTTGGTAAATTTACATAAAATCCTGTTGCTTGATACAAGGATATAAAATTTTTTTCCATAATAAAAATACCTACCTTTCAAATATCTTTTTTCGAATACTTGAAAAGTAGGTATATTTATGTTAAAATATACTTAGATTTACTTTTACAAGTAATTCGTTGGTGATATAGTGTTTAGTTTACCAGACAGGACACTATATCCTTTTTATTTTAAATCTTGTTTTAGTTTCTTTACACCTCTCCTAATCCCCTCAACTCTTGATACATTTTCTTGTTTACAATATCTGTCTAGTGTAATATTTGCTTCTTCATCAAGCCTAACTGTTATCTTTTCAGTTTTAGGATTATCAGTAGGTCTACCTATTTTTTTTTCGGTCATTTTATCACCCCCCACTTTTGACCTCAAAAGTATTATAATATTTTTGAGGTCAAAAATCAATAGGTAAATTAAAAAATTTTTAAATCCTGATAAACTTAGATATTTTTATTAAATTTTTAAAGTGCTAATTCACCCCATAAATATTGTTAACGTTGGGTTGAGGAGGTATGATAGTTTGTCCAGTAACAGGATTTATATTTCCCTGATATTGTGGCTGTACAGGTATTTGATATTGTGGCTGTACAGGTATTTGATATTGAGGTTGCATCTGCTGTTGTACAACAGGTTGAGGACTTATAGGTGCTTGATATTGTTGTTGTGGAATAGCGTTTGAACTTAATGTTCCAAAATCTTCGGCAGCAGTTGTTCTTCCATCTAGTGGCTGACCATCTTCTAATTTTTGAACATTGCCTAAACTACATCCTATTCCTTTATGTCCATTTTTGTTGTATGCATAAAAGCTTAAACTTGCCCTGCCATAGCAACCACTGTAGAATTCATTCTTGTTAATAATAGGATTACAATTTGCATCAACAACTTCAGGAGCATTTCCAGATTTTGCATTTATTACCCAATGTCCTTTGCATTCTACCCCATAAGGTTCCCCACTTGGTTTTAGCCCATCTCCGTCATAAATTGGCATTGCTAAATTTGCAGGCATAACTCCACCAAATACTGTTGGCACAGCTTCTTTTGCCTCATTATCAATTTCTTTCTTTATTCTGTTATATGTATCAAAATCTGACTTCGGTATTAATATAGCTACTGAATACTTTAATACTCCCCCTAAGTCTTTTGGTTCAAATACATTTGCATAGCTAAATCTTATCTTGTTTGTTACAACTTTATCCATAATTAATTTTCCTCTCTTTCATTAAAAATTTTCCAGTCTTCTGCTAGCATGTCTGCTTGGCTTGCTAACCAACCTAGTTGCACTCCAGAAGTTCCCACAAATGCTATTGCCTTATTTCCTATTGCTTCGTGTTCTGCATTTATTACTTCTGCTTTTACATTTTTATAACTTATATTTGTTGCTAATTCTATGTATTGTCTTTTTCCATTCCAACCTTCTCTTTGAAGTTTTTTACCTTCTTTTAAGTAGATTATTGCTTTTCCAAAATCAAAAATTGTTTCCTCATGTTCTTTTGTTAATCTTTTATATCTATCACTAATTTTTATTAATGTATCATATTTATCTTGGTCTACTGCTACTATTGGTGTTACTATTGGTGTTACAAATGCTCTATCTAACGCCATGGCTTTTACCTCCTATAACTTTATTTTCTAGGTAATCTAATATCTGTTTCATTTCTTTTGGTGTTACTTTTCGAATTTCTATTTTGCTTTCTTCTTTTTCTGCATGTTTTGGCTCTTCTATTTCTATACAGTTTCCTGTTATCATTCCTGCTACGAACGCTAATCCTATTTTTTCTAATTCATTCATTTTAGTAAAATCCATTAATTTACCTCTTTTCCGAAAGTCCTCTATTGCTGAACTCTCTTTATAATCTTTCCTTTTATCATTTAATTTTGCCAGTGTAGGAGCGCCTTTAGGCTTTTTAATATGGTCTCCAATTAACTCAGTTAATTTCTTTTTGCCTACTACTTTTTCTAATTCTGATAATGACAAAGGTTTTTTCTCATATAGTATTGCTTCTTCTATACCATTTGCTTCTAATATTTCAAAAGCATTGTCTACATCTTCTATTTTTCTGTTACTTTTACCCTCGACTGCTTTCCAACCTTCTACAATATTTCCTTGTAATATTTGTTTTAATGCTTCTTCTTTTAAATCTTTAACCCACTCGGGTATGCCTTCAACCTCTAATAGCACTTTTCCTAGGGCTTCATTTGACAAAAGAGCTACACTTTTTGCTTGCTCATATTTTTTTATATTTTCAGTAGTTCTGAATTCACATCTTCCTTTTGCTCTGCAGAACCTACAATGCTCTCCTTGTGCGAACTCTCCATCTCCACCACGCCATGCTTGTTCTGCTTTTGGTTTTACTACTTCAATTCCCCATTTTGTAAGTTCTTCCACAGTTATTTTAGATTCTGAAATATTGTCTAACCTAGGCTGTACTATTGACATTTTTATTTTTCTAATATCAAAAATATATTTAAATTGTTCAAAGGCTCCTAGAGCATATAACATCATTTGACTGTTATTTTCAGCTGATACAGCGACGCCTTTACCATATTTAAAGTCTATTATATTTAATGTATCTTTTGAAATCATTAAGCAGTCTGCTGTTCCAAAACCTTCAGGTACATACTCACTGTAATCTAATGTATGCTCAACAGTAACGAATGGAACAACCTGTTTTTGCAATGCTAACTCTTTTATATATTCTAGATAAGTATCTGTGTATGTTAGCATTTCTGAATTGTAATATTTTCTTTTTTCAAATTTTTTAAGTTGAGAATTGTAACTTCTTTTTGCCATGTGTTCAAAAAAATAGTTTCTTACTTTGAATTCTGCAATTTCATGTGCTAATGTTCCTTCTTCCATGTAATCGCTTGTTTTTTCTTCAAATTGTTCTTCAAGTCGTGCAGAAGATGGGCACACTAGCCACTTATTGCTACCACTAGCCGAAAGCACCGCATGCTTTTTCTCTTCGCTCATACTTGAATACCTGCTTCTCTTAACATTACTGCAATTTGATTATAGTTTGCAGGATTTATTTGCATTAAGCATTGTGCATTAAAAGTAGCAAATATTTTATCAATAATGTCTTTTCTTCCTGCTGCTATCGCATTTGACATACTAACTGCTATCTGTTCTTGCGTAAAGCTTTCTTGAGCAGTTGGTATTACGGTTGGTGTTACAGCTACTTCTGTTTGTTGTACTGGCATTTGTCCCACTGTTGGTATGTTAGGCATTGGTGCCATATCAGCAGTAGTATTTTGCGCCTTTGTGTCTACTCTTGTTTGTGCTTCTAGCACTTCTCTTATAGTATGTATATCTTCAAAAAATCTTTCTAATTTATCCATAGTTTATTTTTCCTCCTTGATTATTATCTTTATTCCTGTTCTGTCCTGCCCTTCAACGTCTACATCCGTAAAAGCGGGAATGCATACTAGGTTCATTCCTTCTGGTGCTACGAATCCTCTTGCTATTACAACCGCTTTAATCGCTTGATTTAGTGCTCCTGCTCCAATTGCTTGTAATTCTACTTTTTTATTTTCTCTCATTCCTCCTGCTATTGCTCCTGCTACTGAATTTGGATTTGATTTACTTGATATTTTTAGAATTCCCATTTTAATTTACCTCTTCTTTCTATTGATTTTTCAAAATCTTTTTGCTATAATTTAAGTATTAACTAATTTTTTTAGGGCTGTTACAATTTCGTAATAGCTCTATTATTTTGCTTATTTTTACAAGACTGTCTTCATCGCTAAATACAATTTTTTCAATTGATGTTAATTCTTCCAGATATTTCTTATTTTTGTTTATAGTTATAAGACTGTAAGTATCAAATTCTTTTTGCAGTGATTTTAAGTTTGAATTGATGTTTAATCCTAGATTTTTTAAGTTATTTAGCTTTGACCCTATACGTGCCATAATCGCTATTATAATAAGCAATAAAATTATAATAATCCATTGAATCATTCCTTTACTCCTCCTTTCATATTTATTTTTTATATTATAAATGCTAATATAAACATTGATATTAATATACTTTTACATATGATGTCTTCTAATATTGATTTAATCTGATTTTTCATTTGTTTTATTCTCCTTCTTCTGTATTACTGTTTCAATTTCTACTTCTTCTTGTTCTTCAAATATTTCTATTAAAATTTTATAAGTTTTTTCAAAATTCACATATAATCACGCCCTCTCATATGTACTGTGTCGCATTTTTACTTTGTTGCATTTTGCAACTCATTGTATAAAAAAATTTCTCTAAATTCAAAGTCACTCACACCTAATATTTCCGAAAATATATTTGCTTCTTGTATTGTCATTTTCTTTTTATTAGCTACCTTTTGTCCTAATGTGTACCCAGTCATTTTAGCTTTTGGGGCTAAACTTTGATAGGTATATCCTTTTTCAACCATTTTACTTTTAAACTTTCTTGTATTAATCATTTTATCACCTCCGTTGCATTTTGCAACTTTAATATATCCCATAATTTATAATTTGTCAATAGCATTTTGCAACTTTTTTAATATTTTTTATAAAATCTCTTGTAAAAGTTGCAAAATGTGATATAATGTAAATCGTAGGGAGTTAATTATGAAAGATATATATATGTTAATTGGTCAGAGGCTTAAGGAGGCAAGGGAAGAAAATAATAAAACACTAGAAGAGGTTGGAAAAAGGCTAAATAAACATAAAAGTACTATTCAGCGTTGGGAAAATGGAAAAACTGAAAAAATAAGTACATCAGCAATAGAAGTTCTTGCAGATTTCTACAATGTAAATTCAGCATGGCTATCTGGAAGAAACGTAAATAAGTATGATAAATCTGTTAAGACAGATAAATTAGGTAACTTAGTTGTTACTGTTCCGCTTCTTGGAACTGTAAAAGCAGGATACAATTATTTAGCACAAGAGAACTGGATAGGTTCTGTTGATATAGACAAAAAATTAGCAGATAGTGGGGATTTTTTTGCTTTAAAAGTCAAACGGAGATAGTATGTTTCCTGTTTTAGTGGAAGATGACATAGTGATTATAAAAAAACAAGAAGATTTCGAAACTGGAGACATTGTAGTTGCAATTATTAATGGAGATGAAGCAACAATAAAAAAAGGTAAAAAAACAGATAGCAGTATATTGTTGCAGCCATTCAATACAAATCATGAAACTTTAGTATTTACTAATGAAGAAATGAAATCAACACCAGTTACAATTGTTGGAATTGTAAAACAATTAAAAAGAGAATTTTAAAACAATAAAAAGAGAGAATTATGTTCTTAGTTTGCGACACAGTACATAATTCTCACAAATCAAAAATCCTTGAAACAAGGTATTTTTATGTTATTATTATAGCATAACGTAAAACCTTTTTTCAAGTAGTTTATAAAAAGAAAGAAGGTTTTTTTATGAAATATGTAGCTTGCTATTGCCGCGTCTCGCATGAGGAGCAAGTAAAATATGGTCTATCAGTTCAAGCACAAAAAGACGCATTAGAAAAATATTGTAAAGAAAACGGGTATAAGTATGAATTTTTTATGGACGAAGGTATTTCTGCTTCATCAATGAAAAAAAGAAAAGCACTTAATGCCATGCTAGGTAAAGCAGATGTATTTGACATGATACTATTTACTAAACTTGACAGATTTTCAAGAAATGTTTTAGACGCAAATAACATGAATAAGACTTTAAAAGAAAATAATTGTGTAATGAAAGCTATTGACGAAGATGATATTGATACTTCAACGGCAGATGGGACTTTCTTATTTAACTTAAAAGTTTCTCTTGCACAGCGAGAAATTGAAAAAACATCTGAGAGAATTAATTTTGTCTTTGCTAATAAACGTGAAAGAGGCGAAGTTACATCAGGGACTAAAAAATATGGATACGATATAGTTGATAAGCGTTATGTAATAAATCAAGCAGAAGCTAAAAATATTATTAATTTATATAAAGAATTTATAAATAATAATGGTAACTTAAAAGAAACTTATAAATATTTTATACAGCATTTTTCAGGAAAAGGTTATGACGCTATGAGCAATTACCTTCGTGATACTTCTTATATTGGAAAATACAAATTATACAGAAAAGATATTTATATAGATAATTATATACCAGCCATACTAGACAATGAATTATTTGAAAAAGTACAGATTTTAAGAAAAAAGAAAACAGTTGAGAGAAAAAAAGTAGACGACCTTTTTTCTGGCTTACTCTATTGTTCTCAATGCAAAAATAGGCTTGCAAAAAAAGTAGATTATCGTTCTAAAAATATTGTTGTTCGCTATATATGCGATAACAATTATCGTTTTAAAGTTGGACTTGATGAAAAAAGGTGCTACAATAATATGTCTATAAAAGAAGTAGATATCGAAAAATGTTTGTTAGAAAATTTAAGCAAAGAAGCTGCTAAATATATTGAAATTAATACAATAAAAAAAGTACAACAAAAAAACTGTGATAATTCGGCAAAAATTAAATTAGTAGAAAAGAAGCTGCTAAAATTGAAAGATTTATATATTGATGATTTAATAGATAAAACAGAATATAAAAAAGATTATGAAAGATATTCTAAAGAATTAACTGAACTTAAGAGTATTCCCAATAATGTTATACAAAAAGATTTTACATATTTAAGCAGTGTATTAAATTCAAATTATTTAAATATATATCAAAAATTAACTAAGGTAAATAAAAAAAGGTTTTGGATTTCTATTATTGATAAAATTTACATAAAAAGTGGCAAAATTAAGGAGATTACTTTTTTGTAATCTCCATTATTGCTTACAAATATGTAAATAACTGGTTTTTGACTTACTCGTTACTTAATTCTGGTGCTCCAACTGGGCAAACTCCTGCACATGTTCCACAGCCTATACATAAATCTTTGTTTATTTCATATCTTTCTTCTCCTTGTGAAATACATTCTACTGGGCAATTTGCTGCGCATGCTCCGCAAGATATACATTTGTCTGTAATTTTATATGCCATTTTATTCACCACCTTTCATATTTTACCATCTAATTATTCATATCATTTTTGTCTAATTCTTCAAGTTTCTTTAGCTCTTTTAGTTCACTTTCATCCATTTCATCTTCGTCCTGCTCTTCTACATCTTTTATTATTTTTACATCTTTTATATTAAATCTTTTTATCTTTGTTTCTTCTCCATCTGCTATTTTTACTCTTAGCATTTCTTTTAGAGTTTCTACATTTTCTACAATTCCTTCTCCTTCTTCTGTTTTTACTATTGCTCCTACTTTTGGAAGCCTTGAAAGTTTTTCTTCATATACTTCTTGTTCATATTTTAGACAGCACATAAGTCTTCCACAAGCTCCTGAAATCTTAGAAGGTGTTAATGATAAATTTTGTTCTTTTGCCATTTTTATTGATACTGTTTCAAAATTTGCAAGATGTGCACAGCAACAAAGCTCTCTACCACAAATTCCGGCACCCACCTATTCTTTTTATTTCATCCCTAATTCCAATTTGTCTAAGCTCTATTCTTGTTTTAAATATTGCAGCCAAGTCTTTTACTAACTCTCTAAAGTCTATTCTTCCATCTGCTGTGAAATAAAATAATATTTTGCTATTATCAAATTTATATTCAACATTTATTAAATTCATATCTAATTTATGTTTTTTTATATTTTTTATTGCAATTCCAAATGCTTCTTTTTCTTTTCTCTTATTTTCTTCATAATGTTTTTTATCTTTTTCTGTTGCAACTCTTTTAATTGGTTTAAGTGGCGCAACAATTCTATCGTCACTCATTTCTTTATTTCCAATTGCAACTTCTGCATATTCTTCACCTAATGCTGTTTCCACTACTACAAAGTCGCCTATATTTAGTTTATTTTTCCCAGGGTCAAAATAATAAACTTTTCCGGTTCTTTTTTAATCTAACCCCAACTATTGTTTTCATAGCTTTCTCCTATTCCCAGATTTTTAAAATCAAATTATCGATGCTCATATCAAAATTACTATTTGCTTTTAATCTTCTTTTTGTATCTTCAACATATTCAATATAGTCTAGATACTTATAATTATTTTTTGCTTTTTGCCATAATATTATATTTATAAAATCTAAGTTTTGAAATATCTCTTCTTTTCCTTTATATAAAATATCTAACTTTCCAAGCAAATCTATACTCTTATAATTTTCTACATTTCCAAAAATTTTCTCTAGAGTTTCATATGTTAATTTTTCTTCTTCTGTAAATTCATTCTTATTTTCTTCTGTAAATACTATCTTTGTGCATCTTGATTTTATTGTTGCAAGTATTGTGTTTTCATTATTTGATACTAAAATTATAGTTACAAATTCTGGTGGCTCTTCCAACGTTTTAAGTAATGAATTTTGAGCTTCCTTTGTCATCATTTCGCTGTTGTTTATTACATAAACTTTTTTGCTTGACACTATTGGTTTTTCAGAAACTTTAGCTCCGCATTTCTCTTATTTCATCTATTTTTATACTTTCTTGTTTATCTTTATTTATTTCGTAATAATCTGAATGATTATCATCGTTAAACATTAAGCAAGATTTGCATTTATTACAAGCTGTATCTTCTTTTTCACACAATATCATTTTTGCAAACTCTTTTGCATATTTATAATTTTCAGTCTTTCCAGTTCCTGAAAAAATATAACCATTTACAACTTTTTTTGTTCTTACAGCATTTTTTAGTACTTCTCGTATTTGCTCATTTTTCATCCTAATTAACCTTTCCAAATTTGTCAAATGGCCAAAATCTAAATGCTACTTTACTTTCTATTTTTGAGACTGGTATACACCCAAAATTTCTGCAGTCTTTACTTTCTGGTCTATTATCTCCCATTGCAAAAACATAACCTTCTGGTACTGTTAAATCATAATATGCTCCTGTTCTTTCTGTTGTAATACCTTCTCTTAAATATTTTTCCTCTTGCTCTTCTCCGGTTTACGTATACTTTACCATTTTCAATTAAAATCTTATCTCCTGCTACACCTATTACTCTTTTTATATAACTTGTTTTACCTAGTTCTAATACGTAACGAGTAAACTTTGAAAATAGACCAGTAGGTTCATTGTTATAAGTTGCTACTGGATTATTTTTATTATATTGCACATTGTCTGTAGGTGCTTCAAATGTTATTATTTCTCCTCTTTTAATTTCTTGTTTTGTTGTAATACATAGCCTATTTAGTATTAATCTATCATGAGGTACTAATGTTGAATACATTGATTGTTGTTCTACAACAGTTGGTGTAAATATATATTGTCTTACTAATAATGCTAAAACCACTGCAATTACTATACATAATATCCATTCCATAATTTCTTTTACATTATTTTTTTTTGGATTTTCCATTTTTACTCTATTCACATTCCTTCCCAACTAGAAATCTATGTTCTTTATTTATTATATAACAGTTAAGTATATAAAATCAAGCATATATTACTTTTTTGTAGGTACTTTGATTACAACTTCTGTTCCTTCTCCTTTTTTGCTTTTAATGTCAATACTTCCTCCATTTTGGTCTAGTATTTCCTTTGCAATAGAAAGTCCAAGTCCTGTGCCCCCCATTTCTCTTGTTCTTGCTTTATCAACTCTGTAAAATCTTTCAAATATACGTGTTAAATCTTCTTCTGGAATTCCAATACCATTGTCTATTATTTTTATGTATGCATCGTTATATACAAATCCAACGTAAATTTTTATGTTTCCATCATTACCTGTATATTTTATACTGTTTGTTAATATATTTAAAACAACTCTTTCAATTCCATCTTTATCTGCATATACTGATGGAACATTTGCTGTAACAAAACATTCTACTTTTTGATTCTTTTTATCTATTTCTATTTGTACTTTATCTTGACATTGTTTTACAAGCTCTCCTAAATCAAATTCTACTTTTTCTTGTTTTATTTCATCATTATCATATCTTGAAAGAGATAGGAGGTCTGTCACAAGTTTTGCCATTCTTCTTGCTTCTGTCGCAATTACAGTTAAAAACTTATCTTTTGTTTCTTTATCATATTCATCTTCTAAAAGTGTATCTGCATATCCCATTATTGAAGTAATTGGTGTTTTTAGTTCATGTGATACATCTGCTACGAACTCTTTTCTCATATTATTTAATCTTACATGCTCAGTAATATCTTGTATTACAACTATTACACCTGTTGGAATATCATCTTCATTTTTTAATGGTGCAAAATACATATGCATATGATTATCTCCAATAGTTACTCTTTGTTCTGATGATGTCCAATTTTCTAGATATATTATTTTTTCTAAGTTTATATCTACATTTAATTTTTCAAATATTTTTTCAAAATTTTCATCTTCTGGTATTAATCTTAAAAGTCTTGTTGCAGCTGGGTTTATAAGGTCTATTTTTCCTTCCATATTGAATGCTATAATTCCATCTGTCATATGATAAAGTATAGTTTCTATTTGATTTTTTCGCTTTGACACTTCACTTAAATTCTCTTTTAATTCTTTTGTCATCACATAAAATGCGTTTACTAGTTCATCAACTTCACTTTGTTTTTCTTTGCTTTCTATTGCACTTATTTCTAACTCTTCTCCAGATGCCATTTTTTTTGCATTGTTTATAAGTATTGTTATTGGAGTTATTATTTTTTGTGTTACAAAAACTCCGTGCAAGTATACATATTGCTATAAAAACTAGCATTGTAATTATTGTTACTAACTTTATATTACCTTGGTAATCATTTAATAATATTATTTGTGCAGTATCATTTGTTATTTCTATAACCTTTTGCAAGTTAGCGTAATTTATATATCCCATTGCTCCAATTATTACTACACCTACTATTAAAAATATTAAAATTATTTTTATTTGTATATTTTTTAACATCTTTTCTTACCTTTCATTTGTCTTTTCATTATTTAAGGGCACTTTAAAGTGCCCTTATTTCTTATATTGTTCTTGTTTTATATATTAAATGGACATTTTACTCTGGTTTTGCTATGTAATATCCCACTCCTCTTTTAGTCACAAGTATTTGTGGGTTTGTTGTATCTTGTTCTATCTTTTCCCTTATTCTTCTTACTGTAACATCTACTGTTCTTATATCCCCAAAGTATTCATATCCCCAAACTTTTTCAAGTAAAAGTTCTCTTGAAACAATTTGTCCGTGGCTGTAATGCCAAGTATTTTAATGCTTCAAACTCTCTTACTGTTAAGTCTACTTTTTCTCCTCTTACCTTTACTTCAAATCTATCTATATCTAAGCTTAAATCTCCAACAACTATTTTGTGTTCTTCCTTTTTCTCTTTAGCTTCTGGCACAGCTACCAAAGCTTCAGATTTTCTTAAGTTTGCTTTCACTCTTGCCATAAGTTCTCTTACACTAAATGGCTTTGTTATGTAATCATCTGCACCAAGTTCTAGTCCAACAATTTTATCTAATTCTTCATCTTTTGCAGATAAAATAAGTATTGGTATATTTGGAATAGCACTTTTTATTTTTTTACATGCCGTTAATCCATCCATTTTAGGAAGCATTATATCAAGTAAAATCAAATCCGGTTTTTGCTCCAAAGCCATATCAACTGCTGTTAGTCCGTCATTTGCTTCTATTGTATTATATCCCTCTTTTTTTAGGTTGTACACTAATATATCAATTATAGATTGCTCATCATCTACAATAAGTATTGTTTTTTTATCTTCATCATCAAACATATTATTTCCGCCTTTCATTTAAGACCTTATATATTTTTATATCATATATTTAAAACTAAAACAAGTCTATAAATGGATTTATTTTATATTCCTTTTTACATTGCGCCTTCTTTTTTAAATACCGAAAGTACTGTTTTAAATATTATTTTTATGTCATACCATAGTCCTCTATTATTATAATATTCTAAGTCTAGTTTTAATCTTTCTTTAAATGTATTTTGGCTTCTTCCTGATACTTGCCAAAGCCCTGTTATTCCAGGTTTGCATTTTACTATATAGTTGTAGTATTCCCCCATATCTTTTTTTTCTCTATTTAAATATGGTCTAGGTCCGAACTAAGCTCATTTCTCCTTTTAATACATTTATAAATTGTGGAAATTCATCTAAGCTTGTCTTTCTTAAGAAATTTCCTATTCTCGTTATTCTTTCATCATTTTCTACTTTTCTATAATTTAAATATTTTTCTTTAAACTCTTTATCTGTTTTTAATTTTTTCATCAATATTTTATCTGCATCAACTACCATTGTTCTGAATTTGTACAGTTTGAATAGCTTACCATTTTCACCTATTCTTTTTTGCACAAAAAATATTGGTCCATTGTCTTTTTCTAGTTTATTTGCAATAAATACAACAATACTTATAAGACATAGTAAAATTATACCTACTAGCGAAGCTAGTATATCAATAAACCTCTTGCAAATTTTATATATATTTAAACCACTATTTTCTTGTACTTTTATATTCATAGTTATATTATTAATATTTTCTCCGTTTAACATATTCTCTCCCAAACTACTTAGCTTATCTTATGTCTATAACTTTTAAATGACTTTAATTTTTAAAGTTCTTCATTCCCTAGTACTTTGCTTAAATATATCATAAAGCGACAAAAAGTGCAAGACATTTACCTTAAAAAAATTGTCTTAGCTTTGTCGCTTTACTTTGTTTATATTCTGGCTCTATTTTGTCTTAACTTTTATTTAATATTAGTCTTACCAGATTTTAATATTATCATTCATTATATTTACTATAAATTCCAATCAAAATTTCCGTCTAACATTAACTTGTTTTTCGCCTTTTACAATAGTTCCTATTTCATAAGCATTAATATTACTTTTCTTTACATGGTTTATAACTTCTTCTGCAGCCTCAGCTTTGCAAACCACAGTTAATCCAACACCTAAATTAAATGTACGTAACATTTCTTTTTCGTCAATGTTTCCAACTTTTTTTATTAATTTGAAAATATCTAAAATTTGATATTTTGATGCATCAATATCTGCATTTAAATTTGATGGAAGTATTCTATTTAAGTTCTCACAAATTCCTCCACCTGTAATATGTGCAAGACCTGTTATAATCTCTTTATTAAATAAGTCTTTTATCGCTGTATAATAACATCTATGTGGCTCTAAAACAGCTTCAATAAATGTTTTATCTCCTACTTTTTCTTCTAGAACTTCTGGATATTCTTTCATTATTTTTCTTACTAAAGTATATCCATTTGTATGTATTCCGCTTGATTCAAGTGAAATTACTTTATCTCCTTCTGAAATTTTTGAACCGTCTATTATTTTATCTTTATCTACTATTCCGAACTATACTTGAAGTTAAGATATATGTTCCATCTGCAAGAACTCCTGGTTGTTCTGATGTTTCGCCTCCTGTTAAAACACATCCTTGTGCCTTACAAGCATCTGATATGCTGTGAACAATTTTATTTATAGCTGTTTTTTCCATTTTGCCACAGATTATTGCATCTTGTACTGTAAGTGGTTTTGCTCCCATTACTATACAGTCATTTATTAAGTGATTAATCATATCATATGATACATTTTCTAATTTATCATATTGTGCTGCAATTAACTGTTTTGAACCTGGTTCTTCTGTTTTTAAAACTAAAACTGGATTTTTATATTCCTCAAATTTTATATCATATAGTGAAGAAAAAGCTCCTATTTTATTTAAAACTCTTTGGTTGTTTGTTTCTAATGCATCTGCCATTGCCTTTTTTGTTTCATTTGCCAAATCAATATTTACATCATATTTTAAACCCTTTTCCATACCTTACCTCCATGTATTTTTTTAGGATTTAATTATATTATGATATGCATAATTTGTCAATTTTTTTAAGCATCCCTTTTATTCAATTAGTATAACCTTTTGAAACCATACTTTGTTCTATTTCAGAAGTTTTTTTAATTACTGATGTAATAAGTGGAATTAGTATATAATTTGGTTTTTTTATTAGATTTTTAAGACTTAAGTTATATCCTTTTGATATTAATGAATATTTCAAATTCTCTATTTCTTTTTGCAAAATTGGAATAAAACTAAGTGCTATACTAACAATTATTCCTATTTCTTTTGGGTTTACTTTTATTATTTTAAGTGGTGTAAGTATCTTTTCTATTGAAAACTGAATTTTCTTAGGCGTCATTTTCTGAGAAAAAATATATGTAACATTGCAAACTAAAATAAGCCTTATTCCTATTAAAACTCCTACCCATAAGCTGCCAAATAATACATTTAAAATTACTGTAAATAAAATAAATGGCAAAAGTTTTAATATGAATATAGCTGCTTTTTTTAAGTTTATTTTAAAAATAAGCATTAAAATTATATTGATAAATAAACTAAGCAATAATAATTCTTTTGCCTTTATAAAAAATATTAAACTCGCATATATTAAAAATACTATAAACCCTACTACTGTTAGCATTCTCTTGCCTTTCTAAATTAATTCTTCTAAATCGATATTAATTCCTTTACTTTCTAATCTATTTTTTATTTCTACTGCCTTTGGTATAGATATTTCGTGATTTTTCAAAAAATCTACGTTATCTAAAATATCTTCAGTTCTAAATTCTTTAATAATTTTTCCTTTCTCAAGCAAAATTACCCTATCTGCTAGAAAAATTTCATCTATTACATTAGTTATATAAATTATTGTAAATCCATCTTTTTTTAATTCTTTTACAATATTTCTTATATCCTCTTTTCCTTCTCCGATCAAGCATTGCTGTTGGCTCATCCATTATTATTACTTTTGGGTTCACACTTAAGACTCCAGCAATTGTAACTCTTTGTTTTTGTCCAAGTGATAAATCGTATGCTTCCTTTTGTTTATATTCTTCCATTCCGCACTTTTTTTAATGCTTCTTCAATTCTTTTATCTTTTTTATCCACCTTTAAATTATCTAGTGCAAATACAATATCATCATACACATTATTAAATATTATTTGGTTTTCAGGATTTTGAAAAACTATTCCGAAGCTTTTTTCTTAATTCCATAGCTTGAAGTTTATCTTTTGTGTTAATTCCAAAAACTTCAACTTCTCCGAGAGCTTGGCAGGGTTATTCCTGCAATTATTCTTGCAAGTGTTGATTTCCCAGACCCATTTTTACCGAATAACCCCCAAAGTTTCTCCTTCTTCTATTTTTATATTTATATCTTCTAAAACTACTTCTCCATTTTTATACTTGTAGCATACATTTTTGACCTCAACCATAAAATCAACCTTCTTTTAAACATTCTAAAACATCTTCATAAACATAAAAGCTTCCGAATTATCATTACAATTTCTTCTTTACACTTATTTTTTGTATTTATTATAGCTTCTTTTAATGTACTCATGTATATATTTTCATTTAGATATTCCTTTGCCTCATTATATAATTCTTCTTTTGAAACATATTTTTTCTCATTATTTCCGACTTGTAAAAATAAATATACTATTTTTTTCTTGCAAAAGAAGTTTTATTACTGTTTTATAATCTTTTGTTTTTAAAATAGAAATAATATATATTTTTTTATTTTCTGGATAATACATATTTATCATTTCTTTAAGATTTTTTATTGCATTTTCATTATGCCCACCATCAAATATAATTTCTGGATTTTCTTTTAATTTTTCAAATCTTGCTTTATGAATTACAGTTTTAAGTCCGCTTATTTACAGCTTCTTTGCTTATTTTATATCCTTTTTCATTCAAAATGTCTATACACTCTATTGCAAGAGAAGCATTTTTTATTTGGCATTTTCCCTTAAGATTTATATAAATTTCTTTATAATTTTTATAGTCTATTTTTTGAAAATCTTTATCCAAGCAATAATTTTTAATATCATTTTCATTTATTAAATGTAATTTATTATTTTTTTCTTCGCAAACTTTTTTAATAATCTTTGTTATATTGTTTTGTTCATACATAATAGTATCATTATTTTCTTTAATAATACCTGCTTTAATTTCTGTTATTTCTTCTATGGTATTTCCTAAAATATCCATGTGGTCAAATCCAATATCTGTAATTATTGATATCATTCCTTCTGCAATATTAGTACAGTCATCTCTTCCCCCAAGCCCTGTTTCTAATACTACAAAATCGCAATTATTTTCTGCAAAATATATTAATGCTAAAGCTGTAACAACTTCAAACTCTTTAACTTTTGTTTCATGACTTTTATTAAAATTATCAACTTCTTTTGATAATTTTTCTAAAATACAAGAAATTTCTTTGTCAGTAATTTCTTTATTATTTATACTTACTCTTTCATTATATTTAATTAAATGTGGAGAAATATATTTCCCGAACCTTATATCCTGCATTTATTAATATATTATTTATCATCTCACATACGCTGCCTTTTCCATTTGTTCCAGCTATATGTATAAATTTAGTTTTTTTATGCGGATTTTTAAATCTTTCCATAAAAAACTCCATAGCTTCTAGTGTTGGCTCTTTGGTAACTACTTCAAATCGTGATAAATATTCTTCTATATTCATTTTTAGAATTCTCCTTAAACTTAAAATAGATACTTTTTAGTTATTGGATTTAGTCCCTGATACACTAAAAACATAGTAACTACCTGAACTGGCAATACTATAAGTTCTTTAACTGCTCTTGCTCCTAGCAAAACTATAAATGCTTTATCATACATAATTACAAGCCATAATGTATTTAAAATCATATTTACAAATATAGTTACAATACTGCTTGCAATTATTAATCTCACAAGAATTTGCTTCTTAGTAAATTCTCCTTGTTTTTTATGAAGTATTAGTCCATAAATTAACCCTGAAATAACACTACTTATTGTAAATCCTATGAAAAATTCTCCGAATGGAAAAAGTATTGCTCCAATTAAATCTGCAAAACCTGAGATAATCACTGTATACTTAGGTCCAAGCCAAATTGCTGAAAGTAGTATTGGTACAAAACTAAAACTAATTGCAATAAACTGCGTTTTTATAGATAAAAATCTTGCAAGTATAATTGTTAAAGTGAGCAGCAATGCTGAAAGTATTATTTTTTTTGTTTTTGATATTGTTTGCATAAAAAAAGCTCCTTTCAATAGAGCCCATGAAAAAAGATATTATTTTTCTTAATCCATAGCGGAATGCAAAAATAAATAAGCAAGCTTACTTTTAAGCTTTTGCCTTAGCATCAACTTCCCGTATGCTAAGTCTTAACTATTTATTTCTTACTCTATATTAATATAATACAACATTTTACAAAATTCGTCAATAACTATATATAAAAAAGCAAAGAGCTTAATGTAGGTTTGTCAAACATATGTCACACTTACTTAGATAAAACTATTGTTGAAATA
>CANSWM010000008.1 GCA_947650745.1 uncultured Clostridium sp.
GACGCCCCTACAATTTTTTTGTAATCTATAATATATTTTTAATTATATTCTACCCATTTTTTTATAACAATAAAACATAGCTTATGTAGATATAACTAATCTACATAATGCTATGTTTTTTTCTTTCCTTTATTCTATTTTGCAACTTCTACGCTGATGTTTAGTTTTTCTCCATTTATATTGCATTCTGTTTCGTTTTTCATGTTTTCTCTTATTATTAAGTCAATGCATAGTGTTTCTTTTTTGATAAGTTCTTTGTTATCTAGTACTATTTTTTCTAACATTTTGTTTCCTGATATGTATAGATATATTCTATCTAGTACTTCAAATCCGCTTTCTTTTCTCATGTTTTGTACTTTTGAAATTATTTCTCTTACATATCCTTCTATTTTTAACTCTTCTGTTATTGCTGTGTCTAATACTACTCCCATTGTTCCTGAACCTGCAAATGCAAAGCCTTCTTTTCCTTTCATTGTAACTAGTAAGTTTTCTTCATTTAGCTGTATTGTTTCTTCTCCTATTTTTACTTCATAGTTCTCTCCATTTTTTATTTTGCTTGCAAGTTCCATTTGATTACATTTTGCAATTTCTGCTTTTATAGATGGAATTAGCTTTCCATAGGCTTTTCCAAGTACTGGTAGGTTTGGTAATATTTCAAAATTTACATATTTAGAAAGGTCTGCTCCAAGTTCTACTTTTTTTATATTTAGCTCATCTTTTATGATGTCTCCATAGTACTCTGGTAATGTTTCTAATGAAATTAGCATGCTAGATAATGGTTGTCTGTTTTTGATATTTGCAGAGTTTCTTGCACTTCTTCCTAGTTTTACAAGTTCATATGCTAAGTCCATTTCTTTTTCTAGGTTTTTATCTATTTGTGATTTATCTACTTTAGGCCATAAGCATAAGTGAACACTTTCTTTTGCTTTTTTATCTAGACTTCTAACTAAGTTTTGATAAATTTCTTCTGCTATAAATGGTACAAATGGTGCTAACACTTTTGAAAGTTCTACTAATACTTTGTATAATGTAACAAATGCACCTAGCTTATCTTCTGTTAGTTCATTTCCCCAGAATCTATTTCTATTACGTCTTACATACCAGTTTGATAGTTCATCAACAAATTCTTCTATTTTTAAGCTTGAGCCTGTTATATCATAGCTTTCTAATCCCTTATCTACTTCTTCTATTAAAGTATTTAGTTTTGAGATTATCCATTTATCCATTACATTTGTAGAAACAAAATCTTTATGTTCTAATGGATTTATTTTATCTATGTTTGCATATAGAACATAGAATGAATATACATTCCATAAAGTTCCTAAAAATCTTCTTGAAGTATCTCCTACATCTTCTAAAGAAAATCTAGTTGGAAGCCAAGGATTACTTGCTGTATAAAAATGCCATCTAGTTGCGTCTGCTCCTTCTTTCTCTATTACTTCAAATGGGTCTACTACATTTCCTTTTGATTTTGACATTTTAAGTCCCTTTTTGTCTAGTACATGTCCTAATACTATACAGTTTTCAAAAGAGGCTTTGTCAAATACAGATGTTGATATAGCAAGCAAAGTATAGAACCATCCTCTTGTTTGGTCTACCGCTTCTGATATAAACTGCGCTGGATAATTTGCTTCAAATAGTTCTTTGTTTTCAAATGGGTAGTGTAATTGTGCAAATGGCATTGAGCCAGAATCAAACCAACAGTCAATTACTTCTTTTGCTCTTGTCATTTCTTTTCCACATTTTTCACATTTTAAGTGTACATTATCTATATATGGTTTATGAAGTTCTATATCATTTGGCACATTAATTCCCTTTTGTTTTAGTTCTTCTATACTACCAATGCATTCTGTATTACCACATTCACATTGCCAAATAGGAAGTGGAGTTCCCCAATATCTATCTCTTGAAATTCCCCAGTCTATTACATTTTCAACAAACTTTCCAAATCTTCCTGTTCTTATTGTATCTGGGTACCAGTGAATTTTGTTGTTGTTTTCTATTAGCTTGTCTCTTAATGTAGACATAGCAACAAACCAACTTTCTTTTGGGTAATATAAAAGTGGTGTATCACATCTCCAACAATGTGGATATGAGTGCATGTGTCTTTGAGAACTAAATAATTTGTTATTTTCTTTTAGGTAATTTACTATTGATTCATCACATTTTTTTACAAATTTTCCTGCCCATGGTGTAACATCTTCTACGAATTTTCCTTCTTTATCTACTAAGTTAACAAATGCTATTCCATTTGCTTTTGAAACTAAGCTATCATCTTCTCCATAAGCTGGTGCAATATGTACAATTCCTGTTCCTTCTTCTAAGCTTACATAGTCTCCATGTATTACAACAAATGCCTTGCCATCTATTTTTGCAAATGGCATTAACTGTTTATATTTTGTTCCAAGTAGTTCTTCGCCTTTAAATTCTTTTATAATCTCGTAATCTTCGCCTAGTACTTTTTCACATAAATCTTTTGCAAGTATGTAAGTTTCCCCTAGCTTAATACATTCATTTTCACTCTCATTTACTTTTGCTTCTACATATGTATATGCTTTATTTAAGCATAATGCAAGGTTTGATGGAAGTGTCCATGGTGTAGTTGTCCATGCTAATATGTATGTATTTGGTCTATCTTCTAATTCAAATTTACAAGTACATGTTAAATCATTTACATCTTTATATCCGCTGTGCTACTTCGTGTGATGATAGGGCTGTACCACATCTTGGGCAATAAGGCATAACCTTATGTCCTTCATATAGTAAATTTTTATTCCATAATTGTTTTAAAGCCCACCAAACTGATTCAATATAGTCATTATGATATGTAACATATGGGTTATCCATATCTACCCAAAATCCTATCTGATTTGTCATTTCTTCCCACATTGAGACATAAGTAAACACACTCTGTTTACAGTCTTTTATAAATTTTTCAATTCCATACTCTTCAATTTGCGCTTTTCCAGAAATACCAAGTTTCTTTTCTATCTCAAGCTCTACAGGAAGCCCATGTGTATCCCATCCAGCCTTTCTTATAACCTTATATCCCTTCATCACCTTATATCTTGGGATAATATCTTTCATTACTCTAGTTAGAATATGCCCAACATGTGGTTTCCCGATTAGCCGTAGGAGGTCCATCATAAAAAGTAAAATACCTCCCATCATTATTCATATTAAAGTTTTTTTGTATAATATCATTCTCTTTCCAAAAATTTCTAGCTTCTTTCTCTTTACCAGCAAATCCATGTGACAAATCAACCTTCTTATACATCTCTTTTCCCCCCATATCAAAAAAACTATTCACTATTCATTCTTCTCTATTTCGCCTAAGCCGTCTCCTTATCATTATTACTTTGCACAACTTTTCTCTTCTTCAAGTGCTTCTTTTCAGTCTTTTCCTCATTTATCACAAGCTTTGGTTCTTTACCCTCTAAAACAGTTTCTTTTGTTATAATACACTTTTCTATCTTAGGGTTTGAAGGTATATCAAACATTATATCCCTCATTATCTCTTCAATAATCGAACGTAATCCTCTTGCTCCAGTATTTCTTTCAATAGCCTTATCAACAATTACAGCAATTGCATCATCTTCAAATTCTAACTCCACATCATCAAACTCTAATAATTTTTTATACTGTTTAATCAATGCATTTTTAGGCTCAGTTAAAATTTTAATTAATGCCTCTTTATCTAACTCTTTTAAAGTTGTAACTATCGGTAATCTTCCTACAAATTCTGGAATTAATCCAAATTTTAATAAATCTTGTGGCAATAGTTCTTCATAAACTTTATATTTGTCAAATTCTTTTTTACTTTCTATTTTAGCTGAAAATCCTATTCCCTTTTTTCCAACTCTTTCATTTATTATCTTATCTAGTCCTTCAAATGCTCCACCACATATAAATAATATATTTGAAGTGTTAATTTGAAGTAGCTCTTGATGTGGATGTTTTCTTCCACCTTGTGGCGGAACTGAAGCGGTTGTTCCTTCTATTATTTTCAAAAGTGCTTGTTGTACGCCTTCTCCGCTTACATCTCTTGTAATTGATGGGTTCTCAGATTTTCTTGTAATCTTATCTATTTCGTCTATATATACAATTCCTCTTTCTGCAAGTTCTATATCGTAATCTGCTGATTGTATTAATTTTAATAGTATATTTTCAACATCTTCTCCTACATATCCGTGCTTCTGTAAGTGTTGTTGCATCTGCAATTGAAAATGGAACTTTTAGTATTTTTGCAAGAGTTTGAGCAAGTAATGTTTTTCCTGAACCAGTAGGTCCGAAGTAACAATACATTACTTTTTTGTATTTCTACATCATTTGCCTCTTCTCCATTATTTATTCTTTTATAATGATTATATACTGCAACTGCAAGTGTTCTTTTAGCATTTTCTTGGCCTATTACATATTCATCTAATACTTTTTTAATTTGAGCTGGATTTGGAAGTTCTTCTTCCTCTCCTAAAGTATAACCTATTTCATCATCATCATATACATCTTCTTCTACTATATTTTTGCAAATTCCAATACATTCATCACATATATATACTCCTGGTCCTGCTACTATTTTTTTTACGTTTTCTTGTGTTTTTCCACAAAATGAACATTTTACATTTTTTATATTTTTATCACTATCATTATTTCTTGCCATGAATAGTTTCCTCCTATGAAAATTAGATATTAGAAAATTCTAATATCTAATTAGTTTTAATTTAGAATAGATAATTGTTTTTTATCTAATCTAAATTCTCTTGTCTAAAATACCATCTATTAATCCATATTCTAGTGCTTCTTCTGCTGTCATGTAGTTATCTCTTTCTGTATCTCTATTGATTATTTCTAATGGTTTTCCTGTTCTTTCACTTAAGATTTTATTTAATTTTTCTCTTGTTCTTACCATATGGTCTGCATGTATTTTTATTTCTGTTGTTTGACCTGAAAGTCCACCTGAAATTAAAGGTTGGTGTATTAATATTTCTGAATTTGGTGTTGCAAATCTCTTTCCTTTTTCTCCTGATGCTAAAAGTACTGCTCCCATACTTGCTGCCATTCCTACACATATTGTAGATACTGGACATTTTATATAATTCATTGTATCAAATATAGCCATTCCATCTGTTATAGAACCTCCTGGGCTATTTATGTATAACGAGATTTCTTTATCTGGGTCTTCTGATTCTAAGAATAAAAGTTGAGCTACAACAAGACCTGCTGATGTTGCATCTACTTGTTCTCCTAAAAATATTATTCTATCCTTTAATAATCTTGAGAAAATGTCATATGACCTTTCTCCTTTATTTGTTTGCTCTATAACATAAGGTACTAAGCTATTACTTACCATTTGTTTCCTCCTATGATTTTTTTATTTTTATTGTAGGGATTTATCGTTTTTTCTTTTAAGAATGGACAATAAAAATCTTATCTACATATTTTTTAATATTATTTTATTTTTAAAAGCGGATGTTGGGACGACGCCCCTACATTTATTATTATTTTATTTTTGCATTTTTGACTAAGAAATCTACTACTGCTTCTTGTGATAGGCTCTTTGTTATGTATTCCATAAAGTGTTCATTTTCTTTTAGCTCTTCTTTTGTTTTGCCATAAACTTTTGCCATTTCTTCTAGTTTTTCTTCTATTTTTTTCTTATCTGGTTCTATTTTTTCTTCTTTTATAATTTGCTCTAAAACAAGTCTTGTTTTTACTGCTTCTTTTGCTTGCTCACTGCCTTCTTTTCTAAAGTCTTCCACAGTTTTTCCTATCATATTTAGATACATTTCCATGTTCATACCTTGATAGCTAAGTCTTGTTTCTACTTCTTGAACCATATTATCTAGTTCTGTTTCTATCATTCCTGATGGAATATCTATTTTTACATCTTTACAAGCTGCTTTTATAGCTTCTTCTTCTGTTTCATATTTTGCTCTTGATTTATTTTCTTCTTCTAATTTTTCTTTTATACTATTTTTTAATTCTGCTAAAGTATCAAATTCACTTGTGTCTTTTGCGAATTCATCATTTATTTCCGGTAATTCTTTTTTCTTTATTTCATGTAATTTTACTTTAAATACTGCTTCTTTTCCTTTTAATTCTTCTGAGAAATAGTCATCTGGAAATTTTACTGTTATGTCTTTTTCTTCTTCAGCTTTCATTCCTATTATTTGTTCTTCAAATCCTGGTATGAATGTATTGCTTCCAATTTCTAATTCGTGTCCTTCTGCTTTTCCGCCTTCAAATTTAACTCCGTCTACTGAACCTTCAAAGTCTATTACTGTTATATCTCCATTTTCTACTGGTCTTCCTTCTACTGTTACCATTCTAGAATTTTTTTCTGCCATATGACCAAGCTCATGTTCTACGTCATCATCAGATACATTATACTCTATCTTTTTGATTTCTATACCTTTATATTTTTCTAATTTTACCTCTGGTTTAGTTTGAACAACAGCTGTAAATTTTAAGTCTTTTCCTTTTTCCATTTGAGTAATATCTAAATCAGGTTTGCTTACTGCTTCTATATTGTTTTCTTTTAATTCTTTTTCGTAGATTTCTGGAACTATTTCATTGAATGCATCTTCATAAAATATTGATGTTCCATAAGTTTTTTCTACTATTGCCATAGGAGCTTTACCTTTTCTAAATCCTGGTATATTGAAATATCTTGCACTTTTTTCATATACCTTTTTTATTGCTTCATCAAATTTGGCTGCCTCTATAACAAACTCTAACTTTAATTCATTTGCATTTTTTGTTTTTTCAATTTTAATACTCATTTAATTTTCAGTCCTCTTTTCTTTATTATAACTTAGTTATTATATATGCTTTTTTATGTTATGTCAATAATTTGCGTTGTAATTTATTTGAATAGCCAAAGAAGATATTCTTTCGAGTTCCTCGAACGGCGGGACGACGCCCCTACATAAAATTATTCTATTTTAAATATCTTCTTTAATCATAACTATATTTCTTTTTTTATTATATTTATTACTTCTTCTACAGTTTTATCTTTATCTGTATTTTCTATTATATAATCGTAGTTTTCTGCTTTGGATTCTTCAAAGTCGTATCTTCCAAGTCTTAGTTCTATTTCTTCTTTACTTGGTTTATCTACTCTTTCTTCTAGTCTTTTTCTTAGTTCTTCTTTTGGGACTCTTAAGAATATTGTTATTACTTTCATATCTTCTTTTAGGAGTTTTTCTAAGTTTTCTGTTCCATTTACATCTACGTCTTTTATAATTATCTTTCCTTCGTTAATTTTATCATTTAGTTGTTTTTTTGGAACTCCGTAGTAATGATTATGGTGTATATCAAATTCATATAGTGCATTTTCTTGTATTAGTTTTTTAAATTCTTCGTTAGATACAAATATATATGTTTCTCCATCAATGTCTCCGTGGTCTTATAGGTCTATCTGTTATTGATGGAATAGATACTACATTTTTCATTTTCTGTATTACTTCTCTTTTTACTGTATCTTTTCCAGCACCTGCAACACCTGATAATATAACTAGCATTTTTGTTTCTTCCTTTCTTAAGATTTAACAGTATGAACTTTACCTTCTGCTATTTCAACTGCTGCAAGTGTTACAACTGAAGCTTCTTTTTTATTTGTAAGTGCTTCTTCTCCATCTGCAAGTTGTCTTGCTCTTTTTGCTGTTGCCACTACTAGCTCATAGCGATTACTAACCCTTTTTAAAAGTTCATTTACAGTTGGTTCTACCATCATAATTATTCTTCCTCCCTTTTTAACACATCTTTATCTAATCTACTTACTATTGTTTCTGCTTGTACAGCTGAGAGTATTATATGTCCCGTATCCATTACTATAACAGCACGTGTTTTTCTACCTGTTGTTCCGGTCTATAACAAGTCTATGTTCTCTTGCTTCTTGTATCATTCTTTTAGTAGGTGCAGCAGTAGGAGTTATAATAGATATTATTCTATTTGCAGCTATTATATTTCCATAACCTATACTAATAAATTGCATAGCTTTTACTCTCCTTATTTAATTTTTACACTTATTTTACTACAAATTTTGTTTTAAGTCCAGTAATTTTAAAATTTTTATTGACTTTTTCAAAAAACGTAGTATAATATTAAAGGTAGCTAAAGAAGAAGTTATCCACTTCTCACCTTCGCCTTAGTTTGGTAAAAGGTTATAAATATTTTAATAAATATATTTATTAGTAGTGGATAGATTTGTTTTTTAGCAAATCTAATTTTTTTATTTATATTGTAAACAAGGGAGGTTTTCATTATTAAACAAGAATTACCAATTAATGAACAAATACACTTTAGTGAAGTTCAAGTAATAAGTGATACTGGTGAAAAATTGGGTGCTATGCCTTCTAAAGATGCTTTAGATATAGCTATTCAAAAAGAACTAGATTTAGTTTTAGTTTCTCCAAATGCTAATCCACCAGTTTGTAAAATCATGAATTATGGTAAATATAAATTCGAACAGGCTAAACGTGAAAAAGAAGCTAAAAAGAAACAAAAAACCTATGAAGTTAAAGAATTGCGTGTAACTCCAAATACTGAAGAACACGATTTTAATTTTAAATTAAAAAATGCTAGAAAATTCTTAGAAGGTGGCTCTAAAGTAAAGGTAACTGTACGTTTTAGAGGAAGAGAATTAAATTACGTAAAACAGGGAGAAGATATCTTAAATAGGTTTATAGAAGAACTTTCAGATATTGCAGTTCCTGAAAAAAAACCTTTATTAGAAGGTAAAAATATGTTTATAATTTTTTCTATTTCAAATAAATAGACATTATAATTATTAGTTTATAAGGAGGAAATTTTTATGCCAAAATTAAAAACAAATCAAGCTGCAAAAAAAAGATATAGTATGACAGCAACAGGTAAAGTAAAAAGAACAAAAGCTAATAGAAGACATCTACTTGCTAATAAAACAAGTAGACAAAGAAAATCTGGTAAGATTCAAGATGCTTACGCTGATAAAACATGCGTACATGGAATTAAAAGATTATTACCATATGATAATTAATAGATTAAGGAGGAATTTAAAATGGCAAGAGTTAAAACAGCAATAATAACACGTAAAAAACATAAAAAAGTATTAAAACAAGCAAAGCGGTTACTATGGAGCAAAACATTATAGATTTAGAACAGCTAAACAAGCAGTTATGAAATCTGGTATGTATGCTTATGTTGGTAGAAAAGATAAGAAAAGTAATTTTAGAAAATTATGGATAACAAGAATAAACGCTGCTGCTCGTCAAAATGGCTTAACTTATAGCAAATTAATTGCAGGTCTTAAAAAAGCAAATGTTACAATAAATAGAAAAATGCTTGCAGAACTTGCTGTAACTGATATGAAAGCTTTCGCAGAATTAGCCAAAACAGCAAAAAATGCTTAAATGTATAAAATAAAAAAATTCCCCGGTTACTCCGGGAATTTTTTTATTTTAAATTTACTCCGTACCACTCCTCCTATTGCTCCTGCTGCAATTGAAATAGCTATCATTACCATACTATATATATTTAGAGAAAATCCTGTGCCTGTTAAACTTGATAATAAATACACTATTAATATATATATAAGTCCGATTAATCCCCCATTTATTATTCCATTTTTCTTAATATGACTTACTCCGAATTGAACTTCCGTGCTAAGATGCTAACTGCTGTAATTAATAATATTACAGGTGCCATTGTATTTTCACCTATTTTTGTGTATGTAAGTATAACTGCATATATAAATAATAATATTAATGTTATAACACAAGATATAGCTATTCCTTTTAGTATTTTTATAAAATTACTGCTTAATATATCATTCAATTTTGTACCTCCTTTTATTCTTTTTCTATTTATATTCTTATTCTTTTATAATTAATTTATTCATAAAAGTGTTT
Source organism: uncultured Clostridium sp. (assembly GCA_947650745.1). Taxonomy (GTDB): domain Bacteria; phylum Bacillota; class Clostridia; order TANB77; family CAG-508; genus JAAWPK01. The sequence goes on from CANSWM010000008.1 coordinate 9,891, forward strand.
TTATTAGAATACATTTAGTTAAAGAAAAAAATATTTTAATATTGTATATATATCTTTTATCGGTATTAAAGTAAATTTTGATAAAATGGGGAGGTTTTTATGGATAAAAATATGGATTTTCAAAATGGTTTTTCTCCATTTGATATGCCAAATGATTTTAATGGAAGTGATATGTACAAAGACCCTATGTTTAACCCAATGCTCCAATATGAGCAAGCATATATGTATTATAGATATTTAAATATGCAAATGGAGTATAAGATAAAATGCAAGGAATATGAGAAGATGACAGCAAAAGAGCGGAAGAAGAATTGAATAAAAGTAGAGTCAAAATAAGAATTTATCTTTCTTATTTTGACTTAGTATAATTACAAATATCCTATTTGTAACAACTTTGTATTATTATATGTTTATTAATAAAAAATATTACTAAATGTTAAAAGGAAACTTGTCCTAAGTTTCCTTACTTTAAAAATTTGTATTATTACTAACATATGTTAGTAATCTATTTGTAATTTAATTATAACATTTAATAATCTATTTGTCTATACTTTTCTAACAATTCTTCTAATTCTTTAATATTTCTTTTTCCTGAAATATTTAACAGATTTTCTTGTTCATACTGTAAACTTTCTAGCTCATCTTGTGCATAATTTCTTTGCTCTTTTATTTTTTGTATATATTCTAATTTATCTTTCAATTTTTCATTTGACCTTGCATAGTATCTCATCAAATCTAATGAAATAGCCATAGCTATATCCATTTTTTTCATTTCTGATGTAGAAATTATTGTTATATAATCCCCTAATCTAGCTTTACTTACACATGTTATATTTGCCATATTTGCATATCCATCAATAAGAATTTCTCCATTTTTATTATATTGTGTTGTAATCTTTACAATTTCTGGTATATTTTTATATGTATGTGTTACTGGTGCAACTAAAACATTTCCTGATTTTGCATTTCCTATATTATTTTGTAGAATTACACAAGGTCTTAATTTTTGTATTTCACTTCCAACTCCAATTCCAAAATAACAATTATATACTTGTCCTCTTTTTACAAATCTCTTATTTGCTTGTTCTACTTTTGTATTTAAATATATCTTTGTCTTCATCCATTCTAATAATTCCTGGATTTTATTTAATTCAATTTGCATTTACATCCCTCTTCTTTTATTTCATATAATATTCTACTCTACCGTGTCATCTTTTATATAATATTTTGTGCCGTAGCATTTCATCTGGCAAGTATTGTTGTTCTACAACATGTCCTGGGTAATCATGTGGATATTTGTATCCACCTCCATATCCAAACTCGCTCATTCCTTCTGCTGGAGCATTTCTAATATGCATTGGTATTTCCCCTGTGTCTTTACTGTTTACATCGAAAAGCGCTTTATCTATTGCTAAGTATGAAGCATTTGATTTTTTAGATGTTGCGACATATACTGCCGCTTCTGAAAGTATTATTCTTGCTTCAGGCATTCCTACCATGTTTACAGCTTGCATTGCAGATGTTGCAACTGCTAATGCATTTGGATTTGCCATTCCTACGTCTTCTGCTGCTGCAATTACTATTCTTCTTGCTAAAAACATAGGGTCTTCTCCACCTGCAATTGCTCTTGCAAGATAAAATACTGCTGCATCTGGGTCACTGCCCCTCATTGATTTTATAAACGCACTAACATTGTCATAATGGCTATCTCCGTTTTTGTCAAATATTACTTTTCTTTTTTGTACACTTTCTTTTGCTATTTCATCTGTTATATTTATATAGCCATTTTCGTCCATTTTAGTGGTAAGCACTGCAACTTCTAGTCCATTTAATGCATTTCTAACATCTCCATCTGACGTTTTTGCAATTTTTCTTAAAGTTTTATCTTCTATTTTTACATTAAAGCTTTTTAATCCTTCTTCACTTTCTAAAGAATTTTTCAAAACTTTATACACATCATCTATATTTAATGGCTCTAACTTGCACACCATAGACCTTGAAATCAAAGCTTTATTTACTTCAAAATATGGATTTTCTGTTGTTGCTCCAATTAGTATTATTGTTCCATTTTCAACAAATGGTAAAAGTGCATCTTGTTGAAGCTTATTAAATCTATGTATCTCGTCTATAAATAATATACATTTACCTGATGGGTTTAATAATAAATTTTGTGCTTCCTCGACAACTCTTTTTATATCTCCTACTCCTGATGTTACTGCGTTTATTTTGTAGAATTTATTTTTTGTAGTATTACTTATAACTTTTGCAAGAGATGTTTTTCCACATCCTGGTGGTCCCCAAAGTATAATGCTAGAAAGCCTATCTGCTTTTATTGTTCTATACAAAATTTTATCTTTTCCTAAAATATGCTCTTGTCCGAACATATTCGTCTAATGTTTTTGGCATCATTCTATATGCCAAGGGTTTGTTTATATCCATACTTTACACTCATTTCTGTTACTTTTTTCTAATCTCTACTTAATATACTAAGTCCTTTTCTAATGATATCTTCAACGCTTAATCCTTTTAAATCTACTTTTTCAAATGCTTTTTCTATTTCTTTTTTGTTATAGCCTAAAACTTGAAGTGCAGAAATTGCTTCTGTTATTTCTTCATTTGCACTAGCATTTTCTTTTATTTCTTCTCCTGCAATATCTTCTAATTCTACTTTTTTCATTTTGTCTCTAAGTTCTAATATCATTCTTTGTGCAGTTTTCTTGCCAAGCCCTGGTATTTTTACAAGCCTTGCTTCATCGTTTGTAATTATTGCAATTGCAAAATTGTGTGGTTCTATATTTGCAAGTATAGTAAGCGCAGATTTTGCACCTATTCCACTTACTGAAATTAGAAGTTCAAACATTCTAAGTTCTTCTGCTGTTAAAAATCCATATAAACTTATATTATCTTCTCTTACATGATAGTATGTATGTATTTTAACTATATCTCCAATATTTCCACTTTTTTCTATTGCATTTTGTGCCATATATATCTTATAACCAACTCCATTTGCTTCTACCACAACATTATCTGCAAGCTTCATTTCCAAACTTCCCTTAATATATGCAAACATTTTTTATTTTCTCCTTAATCAAACAAATTTTCTTTTATTTTATCATAAAAAAAATATTTTGCAATATGTTTTGCAAAATATTTTTGCATTATTATTAATAATTGTAACTTATTTACTTTCTATTTAATATTCTATATTGTTATGAGTTCTTGTGAATTAGTTAATCTTGTTTCTATGCTTTCATGCTTAATTGTACAAAATTACAGTGTAAATGAAATTGCTGTTCTTGCTGCTATTTTTACTCAGCTTGGAGATAGTTTAGCAACTATACTTGCAAATGAAGCATTGCTTGATGAAATAAAAGATGATGAAAATTAATCGAAGTATGCACTTACCTCATTTAGTGCTTCAAAGTTTTTCTGCCTTAATATTTCATATGTAATTATTGCAACAGAATTTGATAAGTTTAATGAACGCAAATTCCCTATCATGGGTATTCTTATTGTGTTATCTATGTATTTTTGTAATAGGTCTTCTGGAAGTCCTTTTGTTTCTTTTCCAAATAGTACAAAAATTTCTTCCATTTTGCTATAATTTACCTCTGTATAGCAATGCTTTGCTTTTGTAGTTGCAAAAAACATATTATTTTCTTCTGGTTTATACTTATCTAGAAAATCTTTTAATGAATCATGTTTTTCTATTTCTAATTTATCCCAATAATCTAAGCCTGCTCTTTTTAGATATTTATCTGATATACTAAATCCAAGTGGATATACTAAATGCAATTTTGCTCCTGTTGCTGCGCATGTTCTTGCTATATTTCCTGTATTTTGTGGTATTTCTGGCTCTACCATTACTATGTTTAACTTCACCTTAAGTTCTCCTCCCCTATAATGCAAAACCTATAAAATTTATAGCAATTCCTGTGATACTTCCGTATTAAATATAATAATATTACAATTTTTATGTTCTCTTTTATATTTTTATTAATTTTAAATAGCATAAGTATTCCGAGTTCCAGAATTTACTAAAAGTCCTGCTACGACTGAGCCAAAACTTATTATCCCTGACAAATATAATTGTGTGATTATAACCGAAGATGCACAGTTTGGTATTAGCCCAATTAAAGAACTAATAATAGGCTCTAATAATTTTGATTTTGACATAATTTGGCTTAAAGTTTCTTCTCCAATAAATTCAACTATAATATTTACAATTAATGTTAATATAAAAATGTATACAAATATATTAATTGTATGCTTAATGGCTGATTTAATTAAACTTTTTTCACAGTGGCAATGTTCTTCTTCACATAAATCTACTATTCTTTCTTCTTCTACTTTGTTTTTATTTTTTATTCTTAAAAATAAATCTATTAAAAAGCCATAAAACATTCCTAGAACAAATTTTATAGCAAGTAACCCAATTATTACATTTATTGGTGCAGCCTTTGATATAAGTATTGGTAGCATTTCATCTGATGTAGATAAATAAACTGCAATTAAAGTTCCAAGAGTAATAACCCTTGCTGCATAAAAATTTGTTGCAGCCACAGAAAATCCACATTGCGGAAATATTCCAAACAAACTACCAATAATAGGTCCAAACTTACCTGATTTTTTTATTTTTTCTTTAGACTTGTCGCTAATTTTATGTTCTATGTACTCTAAAATCAGATATGCTACAAACAAAAATGGTAGTAATTTTAAGCTATCTATAATTGTATCTAATAATATATCTAGCATTTATTTTCTCCCTTAAATATTTTAACTTATTAATTTTACTACATTTTTGTTTAAAAAGCAATATATGTATTTTCTACATCACAGAAATTTCATCTAAAAACTCATCACTATCACATACGTTACTATTCCTATACTTTCAATTACAAACAAATTTAGCATATTTGATGCAAAAAGATTACTTGTTGCTTCTATTACTCCATGCTCATCACTTGTTTCTTTTCCATGATGTTTTTGTGCTTCTATGAAAGTTATTAGTTCTGGTATACTTGTTACAAATCCTAAAATTATTCCTATAACCCACTCTGGGATGTTAAAATTATAGCTAAAACTTTCTAATGTATTTCCAAGTAGATTTCCTATTACAAATAGTATTATGCCTACTCCTAAAAGCTTAAAACATGTATTAATTGCAATCTTCTTTTTGTTTTTTACCCATCTTTTTTCTTCTTCAATTTCTTTTTCTTGGGACTCACTCATTGAATTTATTTTATAAACCTTATAAGCATTTTGCTTTACAAAATACAACATTATAAAAAGTAAAACAAATATCGGAACAACTGTAATATTTGCATCAATTTCCAAGGCAGTCATCAAAATAGGGATAATTATTGTAACAACAACAATACCAAGCTCTATCTTAAGAGCTCTATTTTTTCTAATTACATAAGAATTCTTATTAATCTTAATTGCACATATGTATTGTATAAAATTTATTACATTAGAACTAATAATATTATACAAACTAGCCCCAAACAAGCCTTGCACAGAAGAAAAAAATACAGTCAAAAGTTCAGGCATAGAAGTTGCAACCCCTGCAACATTTCCGAACAGCCTTAGGGCTTAAATTTAAAATCTCTGCTAATTTTCTAAGAAGCTTAACTAATATATTTTTTGAAACATAAACAATAATCAAAGAATAAATTATAAATTTTACTATTTCTATTAAAAAAACCATACTCTCACCTATTACAATTATTCCATCTTTTACAAACTTTAATCAATATTGCAAATTTTATCTTTATAATTCAAAAACTATTTCTTTCAGGGAAAGTGGTCATATATATTTTTTAAAATTCCCGACGACAGCCCTTTGAGGCACACGGATTACCCGCGCTAGCCATGAAGGAGGTGATTTTAAAAAATATATATGACCACTTTCCCGTTAATTATAGTTAAAATATTAACAAAACCTACTTCATCTCACTTATTCTTTTTTCTACAGTCTCCAACATCTCCTTATATTTTTCAAGCTTAGCCTCTTCTTCTTCTATCTTATCCTTAGGCGCCTTCTCTACAAACCCTTTATTTGCAAGCATAGAACTAGCCCTTCTAACTTCGGCTTCAAGCCTTGCCTTTTCTTCATTCAAACGAATAATTTCCTTTTCTACATCAACTAATTCTTCAAAAGGAATAAACACTTCAATTCCCTCAGAAATTATTGAAATTGCATTACTTGGTATATTACTCTTATCTTCTTGTATCTGTATATTCTCTGCAAATCCAAGTTTTTTCAATGTTTCTAAAGTTTCTTCTATAAGTTTTCTATATTGTTTAGTTACAAATATAAGATTTGTCTTTTTACTTGGAACTACGTTCATATTAGCTCTTACATTTCTTATATTTACAATTATACTCTTAATAATCTCAACATTTTTCTCTTCTTCTTCAAAGCAAAGATTATCTTTTATTTCAGGCCATTTTTCTAGCATTATGCTTTCTTTTTCATCTGTAAGCTCTTTATATATCTTTTCAGTCAAAAATGGCATAAATGGATGTAATAATTTAAGTAGAGTTACAAGTGCATGATTTAATACATATACACAAGCCCTTCTAGTCTTACAATTTTCATCATATAATCTTGACTTGCACATTTCTATATACCAGTCACAATATTCGCTCCATATAAAATCATATATTTTAGTAGCTGCAATTCCGAACCTCATATTTTTCTATATGATTTGTAACCTCAATAACTAATCTATCTAACTTATTTAATAACCACTTATCCTCTAATGTCAAGCTGTTTTCTTTTACATCTTCTAGCTCTTCTTTATTAGTATTTGCTAAAACAAATTTTGCGGCATTCCAAATTTTATTTGCAAAATTTTTAGCAGCTCCTGCCTTTTCTGCTGAATATTTTACATCATTTCCAAGAGTCATATTTTGCACTAAAGAAAATCTTAAAGAATCTGCCCCATAATCTTTTATAATATCAATTGGGTCAATTCCATTTCCTAGACTCTTAGACATTTTTCTTCCTTTTGCATCTCTAACAAGTCCATGCATAAATACTGTATCAAATGGAACTTGTTTTGTATGCTCTAAGCTTGAAAAAATCATTCTTGCAACCCAAAAGAAAATTATATCATAAGCTGTAACTAAAGTATTTGTTGGATAAAAATATTTAAAATCTTCTGTTTCTTCAGGCCATCCCATTGTAGAAAATGGCCATAACGCAGAACTAAACCAAGTATCTAAAGTATCTGGGTCTTGGTGTAGATTTTTATTTCCACATTTTTTGCATTCATTAGGAGCATTTCTTGTGACATGCACTTCTTTACATTCATCACAGTAATATGCAGGTATTCTATGTCCCCACCAAATTTGTCTTGATATACACCAGTCTTTTATATTCTCCATCCAATGGAAATAGCTCTTATCAAATCTTTCTGGAACAAACTTTATTTTTCCTGATTTTACAGTCTCTATTGCAGGTTTTGCAAGCTCGTCCATTTTCATAAACCATTGTATAGATATTCTTGGCTCTACTGTATTATGACATCTATAACATTTTCCTACATTATGTACATAGTCTTCTATTTTCTCAAGAACTCCTAGTTCTTCTAAATCTTTTACTATTTCTTTTCTTGCAGTCATTATATCCATGCCTTCATATTTTGGAACTAAGTTTAGCATTATTCCATTTTCATCAAATACCTCTACTGTTTCTAATCCATTTCTTATTCCCGCTTCATAATCATTAAAATCATGCGCAGGTGTTAATTTAACTACACCTGTTCCAAATTCTTTTTCTACAAATTCATCTGCAATTACTGGTATTTCTCTATTTATAATAGGAACAACCACTGTTTTTCCAACCATATTTTTATATCTATCATCATCAGGAGAAACTGCAACGGCAGTATCTCCAAGCATCGTTTCTGGTCTTGTTGTTGCAACTGTTACATACTCCTTTTTATCTTTTGTATAATATCTTATATACCATAAATGAGAATGTTCTTCTTCTGCTTCTACTTCTATGTCTGATAAAGAAGATTTACAAGTAGGGCACCAATTTATCATACGGTTTCCTCTATATATAGCACCTTTTTCATACATTCTTACGAAAACTTCTTCAACAGCTTTTGATAGTCCTTCATCCATTGTAAATCTCTCTCTTGTCCAGTCACAACTGCAGCCAAGACTTTTAAGCTGATTTATTATAGTTCCACCATAATTTCTTGTCCATTCCCATGCCTCTTCTAAAAACGCTTCTCTTCCTATATTTTCTTTAGTTTTCCCTTCACTTTTTAACTTTTCTAGTACTTTTACTTCTGTTGCAATTGCAGCATGGTCTGTCCCTGGTATCCAAAGTGTATTAAACCCTCTTAATTTTTTATATCTTATCAATATATCTTGAAGTGTCATAACTAAAGCATGTCCCATATGTAGTTTTCCTGTTACATTTGGTGGTGGTATTACTATTGTATATGGTGTTTTTGTTTTATCTACTTTTGGTGTAAAATATCCTTTTTCATTCCATTTCTTATATAATTCTTGTTCAAATTCGCTTGGCTCATATTTATTTAGCATATTATTCCCCCTATAATTACTTGCTGCATCATTTTAATCAATTGATTGCAAATTATTTTGTAAATTCTCTTTATTTTGATTTCCATCTATACTAGAATTATTTGTTATATCATTATTTGTAATTTCATTATTTGTAACAGTATTATTTATTTCTTCTGGTTTGTTTTTATTTTCTGAGTAGTTTCTCCATGGATTATTCGCATCTGGGTCAGTTGGGTCCCAATTTCTAACTTCTGTGTGACTTGTAATTTTTTTAGCTGTTGGTTTTCCAAGTGGTCCTGGATTTGCATCTGAATAAAATTCTATTTTAGTTCCAGGTATACAATTATCATATATCCATTTAGCATCTTCTACTTTTAATCTAACACACCCCAAAGATGCTTTTGTTCCTAATTTATCATATTCCCACCATTCAAGTGTAGATTTATCTTTCTTTTCATATGGAACTGAATGGAACAATATTGACCCTGTAATTCTACATGCATATTGTCCATAGACATTTCCGCTCTAGTAATCTCCATGTATATTTATCTGTCATTGAATAAACACCTGATTTTGGTGTTGCAGTTCCAATAGAGCATATCATTGCTCTTACTGGAACTGTATATTTCTCATTAGAATCCTTTTTATAAGCAGTAACCACATTTGCCTGATTATTTACTTTTAAATAGTATTTTGCTTCTGTTTCTTGATTATTATTTGTTTTTGGTTCTTCATTTTTAGGTGGTTCTTGTACGTTTGGTTCATCCATTTCAACAAGCATAACATTATTACCCACTTCCGTATTCTGATTTTCTTCTAATAATGTATTCAAATCTCCTGTTTTTGATGACTCATCTTCATGCATTAAATTAAATGCTAAAGCACCTGCGCCTATTCCTATGCAAAACATTAGCAATATAGCAAATATGCAAAGTAGTACTATTATTTTTCTTTTCTTTTTTTGGATATTATTTGTTTTGGTATTATTTTTTTCTTTTTTCATAAATTTCTTCCCTTATATATTAAAATATATGATTAAAACCCCTATTATTGCCATAATAAATCCTAGTATTTTTAGACCAGCTGCTGCCTCATTTTGGTCTCCAAATCCAAATATTTTTTTTGCAATATCTCTTGCATCATATATAAATATTACTCCTAAAGCAGATAATATGAGTCCTAAACTTAAAAATATTATTTCTTTCATGTTTTTCTACATCCTTTTTTAATACAATTAATGTTATCATTTTTTAGTATAAAAATCAAGCTGTTTTGTTTAAGATTATGTTATTTAATTGGTGATTTTATTTAGTGTTCTTTTTTAGTTAGTTTGAATATAATAGACTTATTTTAGTAATCATATTTAATAATTATAATTTTTTATTAAAATTTAAAAATACAAATCTTAATGTATATTTATATTTTTTTAGGTCCATAATATATTTAGAATTAGATTTCATGGAGGTGCTAAATTATGTCAAAGGATAAGAAAAATAACAATAATAATCAAAACAATAACAACAACCAAAATAAAAATAATAACAATAACAACAACCAAAATAATCACTAAATCACAAAAGCAGGCGGGTGAAGATTTCTCTCCACCCGCTTGCTTTTGCAGCTTAAATCAGCTTGAAGTTGTATCCATATGCTTCACTAATCCACTCGGATACTCTAAGTCTTTCCAGCTTATCGAGTCTGCCTTCTGTTTCCGCCTTGTCGAAGATTACCTGAACAGCTCCTTCAAGTATGTACGACGGCACTCCTGATGCCTCTTCTAATACCTGCCGCACCTCATCTTTTAGCTGTCTTATGTTGTCTTCGTTTACAATGTTTTCCATCTTGTCTACCTCCTAAAGAAAAATTTTTCTGATGCATTTTTAATACTAATACGCTAACTTGCGTACTTATGATATACTCTTATTATACTACTTTATTGAATTTTTGTAAAGTTATGTTAACTCTAGATATTTCTTTAAAAACTTTCCAGTATAACTTTTCTCATTTTTTACAATTTGTTCTGGAGTTCCTACCTGTACAATAGTTCCTCCTCGTTCTCCCCCCTCTGGCCCTAGGTCAATTATATAATCACAAGTTTTTATTAAATCTAAATTGTGTTCTATTACTACTATACTATTTCCTGTGTCTACTAATCTTTGCAAAATATCTACTAATTTATGAACATCTGCAATATGCAAACCTGTTGTAGGCTCATCTAAAATATATAGAGTTTTTCCTGTTGCTTTTTTCGATAATTCTGCTCCGAAGTTTAACTCTTTGTGCTTCTCCTCCAGATAGTGTCGTTGATGGTTGTCCAAGTTTTATATATCCTAATCCTACATCATATAAAGTTTGTATTTTTTGCTTTATTTTTGGGATATTTTCAAAAAATTCCAATCCTTCTTCTACTGTCATATCTAATACATCTGCTATTGTCTTACCCTTATATTTTACTTCTAAAGTCTCTTGATTATATCTTTTGCCTTTACATACTTCGCAAGGGACATATATATCAGGTAAAAAGTGCATTTCTATTCTTAGTACACCATCTCCTTGGCAAGCTTCACATCTTCCTCCTGGTACATTAAAACTAAATCTGCCTTTTTGATATCCTCTCATTTTAGCTTCATTTGTAGTTGCAAATAAGTCACGTATTATATCAAATACTCCTGTATAAGTTGCAGGATTTGAACGTGGAGTTCTTCCTATTGGTGATTGGTCTATATTTATTATTTTATCTATATTGTCTATTCCTTTTATTCCTTTACATTTTCCTGCTTTTTCATTTGCTCCATTTAATTCTTTTGCAATACTTTTATATAGTACTTCATTTACTAAAGTAGATTTTCCAGAGCCAGAAACCCCTGTTACACATGTAAATACACCTAGTGGTATTTTTACATTTATGTTTTTTAAATTATTTTGTGTTGCTCCAATTATTTCAATTGATTTGCCGATTTGACTTTCTTCTTCTTGCTGGAACTTTTATTTTCTTTCTTCCACTTAAATAATCTCCTGTTGCTGAACCTTTAACTTTTTTTACTTCTTCTGCTGTTCCGTGTAGCTACAACATTTCCTCCATGAACTCCAGGCCCTGGTCCTATATCTATTATTTGGTCTGCAGCATACATTGTGTCTTCATCATGTTCTACAACAAGTACTGTATTTCCAAGGTCTCTTAGTTTTTTTAATGTTGCAATTAGTTTGTCATTATCTCTTTGATGTAAACCAATACTTGGCTCATCTAGAATATATAATACGCCTGTTAGGCTAGAACCTATCTGAGTTGCAAGCCTAATTCTTTGTGCTTCTCCTCCTGATAATGTTCCGTGCAGCTCTTGATAATGTTAGATACTCTAGACCTACATCTATTAAAAATTGTAATCTCTTATCTAGTTCTTTAAAGATTTGGTCTGCTATCATTTTTTCTTTTTGTGTTAACTTTAGTCCATTTAAATATTCTTTTATACTAACTATTGGCATTTCAGTAATTTCTTGTATATTTTTATCTCCTACCTTAACAGATAAGCTTTCTTTTCTTAGTCTTGCGCCATTACATGTTGGGCAGTTACTATTACTCATGTACATCTCGTAAAAGTCGCGCATTCCTTGTGATTTTGTTTCGTTATGCCTTCTTTCAAGGGTTGGAATAACTCCTTCAAATGGTGTCTTAAATTTTCTTATTCCAAAAGGTGATTCATATTCAAAATCAATAGCTTCATTTCCTGTTCCATATAATATTTTATCTAAAAATTCTCTTGGAAGTTTTTTTATTGGTTTAGATATATCAACGCCATAATGTCTTCCTATGCTTTCAAAGTACATTTTTGCCATTGTTTCGCCTTTTTTCATTGTGCTAGAGCCAAAAGCTTTTACTCCATCATATAAAGTTTTTTCTTTATCTGGTATTATTAAATCTTCGTCCATTCTCATTAAGTATCCAATTCCTGTACATGTTGGACAAGCACCAAATGGATTATTAAATGAGAACATTCTTGGCGATAATTCTCCTATGCTTATTCCACAGTCTGAGCAAGCATAGTTTGCACTATACATTCTATCTTCTTTTCCACCTATATCTATTAATACCATATCTTCTGCATGTTTTAATGCAATTTCTACGGATTCTGCAAGTCTATTTCTTATTCCTTCTTTTATAACTAGTCTATCTACCACAAGTTCAATATTGTGTTTCTTTTTTCTATCTATATTTAAATCATCTGTAAGTTCTACTACGTTTCCATCTACTCTTGCACGTACAAAGCCTTCTTTTTGATATCCTGCAAGTTGCTTTACAAATTCACCTTTTTTTCCTCGAATTATTGGTGCAAGCACTTGTACTTTTGTGCCTTCACTTAATTCTAATATATTGTCTACTATTTGGTCTAAAGTTTGCTTTTCTATTTTCTTTCCACAATTTGGACAATATGCAGTACCAATTCTTGCATATAATAAACGTATGTAATCATATATTTCAGTAACTGTTCCAACTGTTGAACGTGGATTTTTTGATGTGGTTTTTTGGTCTATTGATATTGCAGGAGATAGTCCATCTATTGATTCTACATTTGGCTTTTCCATAATACCTAAGAATTGACGTGCATAAGAAGAAAGACTTTCTACATATCTTCTTTGTCCTTCTGCATAAAGTGTATCAAATGCAAGTGATGATTTTCCAGAGCCAGAAAGCCCTGTAATGACTACTAATTTGTCTCTTGGTATTTCTAAATCTATATTTTTTAAGTTGTGTTCTTTTGCACCTTTTATAACAATTTTATCGTTCATTTTTTCCCCCATTTTTTAAAAATAAACTTATGTTATTTATTATACAATATTTAAAATTAAAAAACAATAGTTTGTAAAAAATACCCACAATTATTTTAACTATTCAGAGGTAAGACTAGAATGCTAAATTAGAATAATAGAGAATCGTAGGGGCTAGCAGTGCTCGTCCGCGCACCAACGAATTTACTTATTTATCATTTTTAATTATAGAATATTCTCCGAAGAGTCATAGAAGAAATGCCTTCAAGGTCTGCGGACGCACAATGTGCGCCCCTCGTATAATAGGTAGAAAGAAGAGTTGTCAAATTTCATTTTTTACTTCATATTTTTCAAATTCTAGCTCTACTTTAAATAAGTCTCCATCTATTTTGATGTTAAAGCTTCCTTTTTGTAGTTCTGCTAAACTTTTTGAAATTGATAATCCGAAGTCCTGAACCTTCTGTTGTTCTTGATTTATCTCCTCTTACAAATCTTTGCATAAGTTCTTCTTCGCTTATATTTAATTTTTCTTCTGATATATTTTTAAATTCTATTTTTACTTTGTTTTCATTTTCTGCAACATCAACATATACTCTTGAACCCATCAAAGCATATTTTGCTATATTACTAAATATATTTTCTATAATTCTATACATATACCTACTATCAGCTTCTACAAATATTTCTGTCTTTGGCATTGTACTAATTATGCTTAAATTCTTTGCTTTTAGCTTATCTTCGAATTCTCCTGTTGTTTGATTTACAAGTTCTATTAAGTTTAGTTTTTCTAGATTTAATTTTACATTTCCAGAAGATACTTTTGAAGCTTCAACTAAATCTTCTGTAAGCCTTTTTAATCTATGAGATTTGCTAAGTAGTATTTCTATATATTCTTTTACTTTCTCGTTTTCAATGTCTTCTCTTTTTATTAAATCAGCATAGTTGATAATTGAGGTTAAAGGAGTTTTTATATCATGTGATACATTTGTTATAAGTTCTGTTTTTAGCCTTTCGCTTTTTATTCCTTCTTCTACTGCATTTTCAAATCCATTAGATATATCATTTATGTATCTTACTATCTCTTCATATTCTTTTGTAAACTCACTTTCATTTAGTCTTTCTTTGTTGTCTCCTTCATAAATTTTCTTAAGTACCTCTTCTATCTTTTTAAAACAATTTGCTCTTTTTATAATTTCATAGAATACATACATTGTAATCCCTGTATCTATGATAATTGTTATTCCGTCCTCCTCCAAATATTGCAGCTACACATAGTATTGCAATTAAGTATACTAATATATAAATTATTATTTTCAATGTTGTATTTGCTCTTTTAGTTAATACACAGAATATTTCTTTTACTTTTTTTAATAGCTTTTGACATAGTACTAGTAATCTCCATGTTATTGTGTTTTTTATTATAGTTTTTGCTTTAATTCTCTTTATAATAGTTGTCATTCCTATTGCAACTAAAACATATATTATTAAATATTCGGTAATAATAGCACTTAAATACAATTTATAATACATAGTTGATGTACTATAAAAGTTATCTATTAAAACCATCATTATTGCACTTACTGCTAATATAATTCCAAGTACTATTTCTAGTGGAATTTTATCTATATCGTTTAAATCAATTCCCTCTTTATTCTTTTTATAGCCTATCGCCATTATAAGATATGCTATAAAAATTGCCGTAAGTACACCACATATTGGTATAGATATGTATATTAAGTTTTCATATTTATCTAATACTTTTATTATTTCTATAATGTAAGTATCGTACGAGCTTAGGTTGAATTCTTCTTCATATTTTATATATATTAAAAAATCATTTATATTATAGTCTTCATATATAATATCTTCTGAGCTATAATCGGTTATTTCTGATTTTTCTAATATGCTTATATCGCTTTTTTCGCCATATCCTTCTTCATCATATTTTGTATTCGTATAATAATATGTTCCTGAAAAACGGTCTTTATAGTTTGGCCAAACGTTTTCTAAAATTTTTGCGTCAGCTTGCATATTTCCATTTATTATAGAAACTGTTTTTCCATTATTTTCTTTTAGAAATTCTTCAGCTTCGCCTAAACTATAAATTCCTATATTGGTATATATTTTCGCTCTTGGCATATTTATAATGATAAAGCTATAATTCTTCATACTATAAAGGTTAAATGAATAATATACTGTTCCATATCTTGCTTGTTTTTTTACTGTATTAAATGCTGCTTCATAATATATTCTATATCCTTCTTCTGTTGTAACAAAATCCTTGCTATCTTTATACACAGCTTCTGAAATTTCTGAATCTAATACAGTCATAAAATAATCTGCAAATCCTTGACTTTGAAAATAATTTTCATCTAACTCATCAGTATAAGCCTCTTTGTTTATACTGTAGAACATTGCCATTACCATATTTCCGAATTAGTATTGGAAGCATAATATAGCTTAAGACTTTTAATATTTTACTTTCTTTCATTTATAAGCAAGCCTTTCTTTTATATATTTTCTATTTTATAACCTATTCCCCAAATAACCTTTAAATACTTTGGTTCTTTTGGATTAATTTCGATTTTTTCTCTTATGTGTCTTATATGTACTGCAATTATATTATCTGCTCCATATGCTTCGTCTTCCCAAACGTTTTCATAAATTTGGTCTATTGAATAAACAATTCCTTTGTTTTTTGTTAAAAACTTTAGTATATTAAATTCAGTTGGTGTAAGTTTTACTTCTTTTCCTTCAACTGTTACTTTTTTTAAGTCGTCATCAATAATAAGTTCGCCTGATTTATATATTTTTTTATCTTCTCCTTCTGTAATTGTTCCAAGTTTTGTGTATCTTCTAATTCCTGAATTAACCCTTGCAATTAATTCAAACGGATTAAATGGTTTTGTTACATAATCATCTGCCCCTATATTTAGTCCATTAATTTTATCTTCGTCTTCAGATTTGGCAGATAGCATTATAACTGGTATTGTTCTTTCTTTTCTTATTTCTTCTAATGTTTCAATTCCGTCTTTTTTTGGCATCATTATATCTAATATTATTAGATGTATTGTATTTTCTCTTAAAACTTTTAAACATTCTTCTCCATTGTAGGCTTTAAGTACATTATAATTTTCTTTAACTAAATAGATTTCTATTGCTTTTACAATTTCTTTATCATCATCGCAAACTAATATATTATACATAACATTATCCGTCCCTTTTTGTTTTTTAATATATATATTATATCAGAAAATTTCTTAAGAAAAAATAGAATAAACATTAATTTTTTATTAATTTGTAACAATTCAGAGGTCATCTAATTTAAATTCCGCGCAGGGTAGATTCTATATTATTTTTTTAATGAGTACGACTTCCCCAATGCTTCCTTATGAGAAAAGCAAAGTGTGCATCTACATCTGAATAGTTATATTGATTTACCAAAATAAAAAAGGGCATAGCCCTTTTTTATTTTGGTTTATTTTATTTATTCTTCGCTTTTTGTTTCAGCATCTTTTACTTCTTCAGTAGGTGCTTCTGATACTGTGTCTACTGTTTCTTCTACAACAGGATTTTCTGTTTCTACTGCTGGAGCTTCTGTTTTCTCTTCTGCTGCTGTTACTTCTGTATTTACTTCATTTACAACTGGAGTTACTTCTTCTAAAACTTCTGCTACTTCTTCTACTGGAGCTTCTTCAAGATTTTCTTTTAAAACTACTTCTTTAGTTTCAATTCTTGCTCCTACTTTTTCTTTAGTCTTAGCAGACTTACCTACTCTATCTCTTAAATAATAAAGTTTAGCACGTCTAGCTTTTCCAACTCTTACTACTTCAACTTTTTCAACATTAGGTGAGTGTAGTAAAAATGTTTTTTCAACACCTACTCCATAAGAAATTTTTCTTACTGTAAATGTTTCGTTTACTCCTCCACCTTGTTTTTTAATAATAATTCCTTCAAATACCTGTATTCTTTCGCGATTTCCTTCTTTGATTTTAGCATGAACTCTTACCGTGTTACCAACGTCTAATACTGGTACTTTTTCTTTTAATTGTTCATGTTCAATAGATTTTATAATGTCCATTTATTCTTTCTCCTTTCTTTACTCTTAATGGTTTACAGCTTATTTAGACCTTTTTTAAGTTTTCTATACTTTAAAATTAACTTAGTATATCAGGTCTTTTGATTTTTGTTATTTCTAAAGATTTTTCTTTTCTCCATTTTTCTATATTTTGGTGATTTCCGACTGATTAGAACCTCTGGAACTTTTACTCCATGAAATTCTTCTGGTCTTGTATATTGTGGATATTCTAGCAAGTTACCATTTGAAAAACTTTCTTCTTCTATAGATTCTTTAGATAGTACTTCTGGTACATATCTTGATACTGCGTCTATAAGTACCATTGCTGGTAGTTCTCCACCTGTTAAAACATAATCTCCAATGGATATTTCTTCATCTACAATTTCATCTATAACTCTTTGGTCAATTCCTTCATAATGTCCACAAAGTAGTATAATATGATTTTTATTGCTTAATTCTTTAACCTTTTTTTGGTTTAAAGTTTTGCCTTGCGGAGATAAATATATAACTTTTGCATCTTCTTTTTTTATAGATGCAAATGCATCATATATTACATCTGGCATCATAACCATTCCAGCTCCTCCACCATATGGTGTATCATCTACTTTTTTGTGCTTATTTTTTGAAAAATCTCTAATATTTATAGTTTCTATTTCTATAAGATTTTTTTCTATTGCACGTCCTATTATACTTGTCTTTAAATTATCAAACATTTCTGGAAAAAGGGTTAAAATACTAAATTTCATTTTCTCTTAGTCCCTCCAATAGATGTACTGTCATTCTCTTATTTTCTAGGTCTACCTCTTTTATTACATCACCTATTGCAGGTAGCAGAGTTTGCTTCCCAAGCTCATCTTTTACAACATATACATCATTACTGCCAGTTGGAAATACATCTATTAAGTTTCCGAGCATTTTGCCGCTCATCAGTATAAACTGTCATTCCTATTAAGTCTACTATAAAATAACTATCCTTTGGTAATTTTACAGCATCTTTTCTATCGATTTTTATATAACAATTTTTATACTCCAAAGTATCGTTTATATCATCTATCCCCTTTAATTTTAATAGAACTAATTTATTTTGATACTTTACTTCTTCAATTTGCATTTCTTTTAGCTTTTTATCTTTTTCAATATATATTGTTTTTAACTTGCTATATCTTCGCATATCATCTGTATATGGTACAACTTTCATAAAGCCTTTTATTCCATACGAATTTACTATTTGACCTATTTCCAATAAGTTATCCATTTATTTTAGCATTTCTCCTTGATTTAATCTATAAATTCAATTGTAACTCTCTTTTGTTCTTTGGTAGCTACTGCTTTTAAGATTGCTCTTATTGATTTTGCAATTCTACCTTCTTTTCCAATTACTCTGCCCATATCTCCGAGCTGCAACTCTTACTTCGAAAACTATATCTTTTCCTTTATTAATTTCATTTATGCTAACTTCAGATTTATTTTCTACTAAGGCTTCTATAATTGTTTGTAAACTCTCTTTCATGTGTTTACCTCCTTAGGAACTTATGCTTTATCTATTAAAGCTTTTACAGTGTCTGTTGGTCTAGCTCCATTTTTCATCCATGTAGCACATTTTTCTTTATCTAGTTCAATAACAGCTGGACTTTTCATAGGGTCATATGTTCCAATTTGTTCAATTATTTTTCCATCTCTTGGTGATCTAGAATCTGCAACTACTATGTGATAGAATGGTGCTTTCTTTTTTCCTATTCTTTGTAATCTAATTTTTACCATAGTTTGTTATTTCCCTCCTCTTTGTTTTGTTTTTGTAATTATTAATTTGTGCTAATTTCCTTGGGCTACGGACGACGGGACGTCGTCCCTACATTTTCCATTGATAATTACATTTATATTTAAAAATTTAATATCTATATTTTTAGGTTTTTTAAGTCGTTCATGTCTAGTCCTTTTAATGCCTTGCTCATTCCACCTTTTTTGCTTTTCATCTGTTTCATCATTTTTCCAGTCATTTCAAAAGATTTCATAAACTTATTTACGTCTTGAACTCTAGTTCCAGAGCCTGTTGCTATTCTTTGTCTTCTACTTCCATTTAAAATTTTTGGATTTTTTCTTTCTTTTTTCGTCATAGAGCAAATCATAGCTTCTATTTTTACAAATTCATTATCATCAACTTTTATATCTCCTAGTTTATTTGCACCAGGTAACATTTTAAGTATAGAAGAAAATGAACCCATTTTCTTTATTTGCCTTAATTGTGCTAAATAATCGTCTAAATCAAATTCTTGTTTTTTTAGCTGCTTTTCTAGTTCTTTTGCTTGTTCTTCATCAAAAGCTTCTTCTGCTTTTTCTATTATTGAAAGAACATCTCCCATACCTAAAATTCTCTCAGCCATTCTATCTGGATGGAAAGCTTCTATGTCACTTAATTTTTCCCCAGTAGCTGCAAATTTTATTGGTCTTTTAGTAACTTTTTTTACAGAAAGTGCAGCTCCTCCTCTTGTATCACCATCTAGTTTTGTAAGTACTACTCCATCAATTCCAAGTTTTTCATTAAAAACTTCTCCTACATTTACTGCATCTTGACCTGTCATACTGTCTACTACAAGTAGTATTTCATGTGGTTTTACATTTTGTTTTATATTTTTAAGTTCTGTCATAAGTTCTTCATCTATATGAAGTCTTCCTGCTGTATCTAGTATTACTACATCATTTAATTTACTAATTGCTACGTTCATTGCTTGTTTTGCAATGTGAACTGCATCTTTTGAAGTTTCATTTGCAAATACTGGTATATTTAAACTTGCCCCTACAACTTGAAGTTGTTTTATAGCAGCTGGTCTATATATATCACATGCTACTAAAAGTGGATTTTTGCCTTGTTTTCTAAGCAAATTTGCAAGTTTCCCTGCTGTTGTTGTTTTTCCTGAACCTTGTAAACCGAACAAGCATTATAACTGTTGGTGGATTTGATGTAAATGCAATTTTACTCTCAGTTCCTCCAAGTAGCTCTACTAATTCGTCTTTTACAATTTTTATTACTTGCTGCCCAGGCGTTAACGATTTTAAAACATCTTGACCGAAGTGCCTTTTTTTCAACTTCTGATATGAATTCTTTAACTATTTTATAGTTTACGTCTGCTTCTAATAATGCAAGTTTTACTTCTCTTAGAATTTCTTTTAAATCGCTTTCTGTAATTCTTGCTTTTCCTCTAAGTTTTCTTGTTATTCCTTGTAGTCTAGATGATAATCCTTCAAAAGCCATTTATTTTTTCTCCTTTTTTGGTTTATACTACACATTTTAATTCTTGTATAACATTACTTATGATACTTGCAATTTCTTCGTCAGTGTATTTTGTTTGGATTTGTGATAGTTCAGATAATATCTTTTGTATCTGTTTTTCTTGTTTTTGCACTTTTTTCATAATTCCAAGTTTTTCTTCTAATCCGAAAAAGCTTCTTCTCTCCTTTCTGGATACTATCTTTTACAGCTTGCCTAGTTATGTTTAATTCTTCTGCAATTTCTGCAAGAGATAAGTTGTTGTTATAATACAAATCTAAAATATTTTGTTGATTATCAGTCAATAGTTCTCCATATATGTCGCATAACAAACCAATTTCAACATTTTTATCCATACTTTCACCTCATAAAAGTGTAATGCTATATTACTTTACACCATTTTTTTGCTTTTGTCAAGGGGTTTTTGCGATTTTCTAGAGATTTTATAACTTTTATTTCCGCCTAACTTTGTGAGTGATATATTTATTTTTTTGCAAAAAATAAATATATCACTCACAAACGGCTAGCTTATAGTTTATTAAAATAGGCTGTGAATTTTAACAACTACTCAATTATATCAATTGCCTTATCTTCTGTCATTCCTTCTAAGTTGTAATATGTTGAAGGAACTAGACCTACAATTACGTTTTCTACTAATACTACCTCATTTGTTATTTTTTCTTCTACTACTTTGTATGGTGTTAAAAGACTTGCATTGCAAGATACGTCTAAATAGATTCTATGTATCGTTTGATTTATTCCGCACACTTTCAAATTCTGACCTTACTTTTGTTTCAACAGACCCAGTACTTGCAAATTTTATTGGAATATCTGGTCCAATCCCTGATAAAATTCTCATTCCTGTTAAGCTTCCGGAGTTTTACTTCTGTCATGCTTTCATCATCATCCATTAATGCTAGTTGAATTTTTGCTGCAACATCTGAGGTTACTTCATTTATTGTAATTATATTAGACTGAAGCATTGTAATATTTCCTTGACTGTCTTTATAAATTTTTACAAAGTCGCTATATGTATAATTTTTCATTACTTCTGTTGCTTTGTTGTTAGATATAAGCGTTGCTTTTGCTTTTGCAGTGTCACTACATACTCTATCTAAAATGGGGGAAATTGCTTTTATTTCCAACCCTAACGTAATTAATGCAATAATTAATATAATTATTGCATTAAACGTAATTTTTGTCTTAAAATTGTTTTTCCTATTTAGTCCTCCTACATATCTAATAGAAGGTAATCTTATTCTTTTTCTTGTATAAATTTTATCCATAATATATTTTATGCACGAACTCCAATTTCTGACCTACATGTAGAACATTTTGGAATAAATAATTGCATTCCGAATGTTTAGTTTATCTGGGTTTTCTATATCATTTATTCTTGCAATATCGTCAATTGTACTTTTGTATTTTTTGGCTATTTTCCACAAAGTATCTCCGTGGTTTTACAAAATATATTACCATGCTATATGGGTTTTCGTCTTTCCATTCAAGTTCTTCTATATTATCTATAACACTTATGGTTTCTGCATTATATGAATTTGTAATAGCTTCCAAATCTATTTTTACAGATACATCATTATTATCCTTTGTAAATTCTTGATTTATTTTAGAAATTTCTAAATCTATTTTGCTGTCTTTATCTATCCCTTCTATTTCTTGGTTAAATGCAAATGGTATAGTTATTTCTTGCATTTTAGTATTTGTTTCTTCACTATTTGAAAGTATAAATTTAAGATTTAGGTCTCCTGCATATTTTACAGTATCTCTTACAATATTTTCTTCATTAATTACAGCATTACAAACTACATCACAAATTCTATCATATTCCCCTTCTGACTCTAATCTTACTTTTTCCCTTATATTTATAATATTTTTAGTTGTTTTCATATTAACCATTGTATTAATATTATTTTGTTTAAATCCTAAATTTTTACTTGGACTATACATGTCTTGTATAACAGTTATTTCTCTATTTCCAAAAGCTCTGCAAAACATTTCTACTTCTATTTCAACATTTATAGAATGGTCCTCGGCTGCATTTGGTTTTACTATAACATTTTTTAGCTTATATTTTACATCACAAATATCATCATCAGAAACTCCGGACTAAATCTATAAATCCCATAATTGGAACTGTTTCTTCTACACTTTTTACTCTTCCGTTCTTCTGTTAAATAAATCATTTTTACTTGTACGTCTGCTTTTGATAATACTTTGTTATAACTTATCTTTGTATCTTTATTTGTTATGTTAATATCTAGTCCAAGTACTTCTTCTAATCTATCTGTATTGTCTATTACAATTGTTTCTTTTGCTGATGCTTTTGTTATATTTTGACCAACTAATGAATTCATATTTAAAGACACTTCTTGTACTTGTATATCTTCTATTCCTTTTACTTCTCTTATCATTTCTTCATTTTCATTTAGGAAAACTTGTGCTTTAACCTCAAGCATAACTTTAAAGCTTACTTTTCTGCCATTTAATACTTTGCACTCTATATTTTTGATGCAAATTTTTTCCTCTAATGTCATTGCTTGCTCTACTCCGAGGGAAGTCCAGTATTTCAGTAAAATCAAGATTTGCATTAAATCCTCTAGTATTTTGCCCTTCTCCATCTGCTAGGTACATTAGATATATGTTTACGTTTCCATCTAACCTAATTTTGCCGTTCTAGTATTTCTTTTTTATATATACACACGTTTCCTGTCTGACTAATAGCGCTTAAAATATCTGGTTTTGAATCTGGTATAATACTATCGCCTTCTATTACTATTTGAAAAGTTCTACTTCCAACTATTTTATTTACACATAAGCTCTCTTTTATTGCATCTAACATTATTCTTCCTCCTCATTCTTTTTTATTATATATATGCAAAAGGGCAAAAAAACAGAACTAAATTTTTTTAGTTCTTGTTTTTTATATTAAATTTTATATCATTTTTTAAACCGCAGTAGCTGTGTCTATTAATACTGCATGAATTACTACTCTGTTATTGCTATTTGTTGCGCATGTAGAAAATGTCATAATTTTATCTGTATTTTTCATAGTATGTCCAAAGTCTTTTACGCTGCGTGATTTTAATGTATTTAAGTAATTTACATATTCTTGGTCAGAAGCAAATGTTCTTTGCAAATAGTTTGTTTGTTTTGATGTTTCGTATGTTGCAAATACTTTATATGTGTAAATCATTTTTTCTGTTTGGTAAGTAACAACTAAATTTTCATCATTGTTATACCAGTCTTTATTTAATGCTTTTTTCTTTAAATTACCGAACATTGAGCCATCTTTCATGTTATGTCCATATATAATAACATGTCTATCTGTTCCATCTAACTTATTTCTATAATCTGCAAATAGCCAACCTGCAATGTTATTTTCTTTATTGAAATTTCTTGTTAAATAGAAGCTATTATCTTCTGCTTGTACAACTGGGTAATCTACCCCTGCACTAGCTATTTTAAGCCAACCGCGAGTATCTCCGGTTTTTTTCTTTTAGTTTTGCAAAATCTATTTTTGTTTCTCCTGTGCCTTCATCTATGGCTACTGTATCACTTAATATAGATTCCATAACTTCTTTATTGGCTCCATTTTCGCTAAACCATTGTACAATATATATTATACAATACGCAGCAATTGCTAAAGAAACAATTGGAAATATATAGAATAATATTCCTCTTTTTTGTTTTTTTGAATGACTAGTTCTTCTTTTACCACTCACAATAGGTTCCTCCCTTTTGTTTACAATAATAGGGCTCTTTCGAGCCCCATTTTTTAATGTATATTCGTTAATTATTAGCTTCTTTTTGATCTAGCAAAATATACTACGTTTGCAACTACAACTACTGCCAATATTGCTGTTGCAGGTATTATATGATCACCTGTTTCTGGTGAATTATCATGTTCATCATCATTTCCTGGTGTTGTAGGTTCTGTAGGTGTTGTTGTTCCAGGATTTTCTGGATCTGTTGTTCCAGGTTCTTCTGGGTCTTCATTATTTTCTCCAACAACAACAGAAACATCTTTTTCTGCTGTAAGAACTGTTACCTTAAATGTTAATGTTTTACCATCAGCATCTTCAGCAACTTCATATTCAGCTCCACTTTTTCTAACTTCAAAAGGTAATTTAGTATCATCTAATGTTGCAGTTTCATCTAATTCTCTTTCATCATAGAAAACTTTAAATGTTAAAGCTTTATATGTTTTACCAGCTTCTAATTTTGTAGATACAACTCCATCTGTATCAACAGCATTAACAAATTTAGCTGTAATATCAGCTTTCTTTGCTACTAAAGTTTCTACATCTGTACCTACTGTTTTTACTTTACTATATTCTGCAGCAGCTGCACCATCTATTGTAATTATAGCTTCAGCGTCACCACCAACTACTACATTTCCATTGTCAGTAGTAATTGCTGTAACTGATGCTACATTTTCAACATTAACAGTTCCACCATTATTGTCTAAAGCAGTTACTAAAGCAGCAGCAGGTGTTCCTTTTACTTCAACTGTTCCTGCATTATTTGTTAATGTACCTACTTTTCCCTCATCAACAGTAACTGTTTTTGTGTTAACTAATGCTGTTACAGTAACACCTTTTTCAACATTAAGTGTTCCATTATTTGTAATTTGAGCAATAGTAACATTAGCAGTTGTTGTATTACTATTTTTAATTGTCACATTACCATTAGTACCTACAACAATTGCAGCCTGAGTAGCATCTGCATTAGCTAATGTATGACCATCTAATTCGATAGTTGCTTTTTCATTTACTACTATTTGTTCTCCACTATAATTTACTTTTAAAGTATAAACTGTAACTCCATCTACTACTGATTTTACGAAGTATCCAGTTGGATTGCTGCTAGCATCAAGTTTATATTCAAGGTCACTTAATGATGCAGCGTTTACGCTAGTAGCTATTGTTAAAACTACTGCGAATAAAATTATTGCCATTAAAATTTTTAATGTTTTTTTCATTTTTAAAATTTCTCCCTTCTTTGTTTAAAAAACTTTTTTTCTTTTTATACAATTAGGGATTTGGCAGTTTATCCCCAACGTTAACAATATTATTCTACACAAAAGGGTTAGTTTTGTCAATACATATTTTGAAAAAAATAGAAATTTTTTCAAAATATTTTCCTACGGCTTTAAAGATTAGCTGTATGTAGGGTTATATGGTTTGTCCTTTTTGCGTTTTTTAGAAATTTAGCAAAAAATGTTGTTAGTTTTTTAGTTTTTTTAGTATTTCTTTTTGTTTTATAGTTTATTTTGTATAGGGGAATCTATGATTTATTGTCTTTTTTTGTGTTTTTTCTTCTATTTATTATATAGTATATCTACATATTTATATATGTCTTTTGCATTTTTTCTATGCTTTCATTATTTTGTTTAAATCCATCTTCCATAAGTTTAAACATAGCTGTATGTTGTTGGTCATTAAGTATAAGTTTATCATCCATTCTTTTTAGTATGGTTTTTATATCTCCTATATCTTCTTTAATAAATCTCATTTCTCCACTTGCCCAAGTACGTAAGTTGTCAATTCTATCATTTGTTTCTTTATTTAATTTATCAATTTTTTCATTAGTTTTTTCAAATTGCTCGTCTATTTTTTCAAATCGCTCATCCATTTTTTCAAATCGCTCATCCATTTTTTCAAATCGCTCATCCATTTTTTCAAATCGCTCGTCTATTTTTTTAAATTGCTCATCCATTTTTTCAAATCGCTCGTCTATTTTTTTAAATTGTTGGTTCATTCGTCCAAATTCATTCATCATTATTTCAAAACCATTTACCATTGTATTAAATTGTTTTTCTTCCATAAATTTTCCTCCTATTAATTAGTATGTTAAATTCATATTTTAGTCAATATGTAGTTAAAACTATATATTCTTATCACTCTCCCCTATTTTTTATTTTTCTCTGATTAATTTTTGGCAGAATTGCCTAAGATTTTTTAAGCCACTTATAAAACTTTTGAATTAAACTAATAAATTAAATATATTAATTTATTTATACATTCATTTTTGTAATAAGTCAAGCAAAATCCACCGACATTTTTCGACATTTGTATATTTAGAGTGTATAAGTTTCCCACTTAATACACTCCTTTTTTATATTATTTTATACTTTACTTCTTATTTTCTCTTCTATACTCGCAATTCTTTGAACGGTATCTTTGTTTATTCCAACTATCTGACTTATATCATCAAAACTCATATTTTTCTTATACATATTAAATATAATTGTTTTCTTTACCTCATTTTCTCCTTTTTCTTTTTCAAATCTTGAATAATCAATTTTTGATATTAAATCTGCTATTGTATCGCTATATATTTTTTCCATATAACTATCTTTCTTTAATTCTTCAATTTCTTTTTCGGTTTCTTGTATCATTATTTCATATTTACTTTTACTATTATTACCACTTATCCATTCATTAACCTTTTCTTCTTCTATTTCAACCATTTCACATATTTCATTTATTTTCATTTGTTTCTTATACATATTAGTAGCAATTTCCTTTTTAGTTTGTTCTCTTCCTGATTTTTCCGCTTCTTTAAAATATTCCATCATATCTAATTTTTCAACATTCATTTCATTTACCTCCTAATTTTATTTTATAGTTAAATTATATCATTAGGTAAAATTTTATTCAAGTTATTTTGCTAATTTTTTAAAATGTATATAAATTAGTATATTTTTCCTGACTAGTGGCATATTATTTAGTATAATGTATTAGAATACGTTGCTGTGTAATATTTTTATTATGTACAGTATTAAAAGAATACGTTAAAAGGATTCTCCAAAAAGGGAATCCTTTTTTACTGTATATAGCAAAACAAAAAAAGAATCTAGACTTCATTTTCAAATCTAAATTCTTTTTTCTTTAATCTAATCTTCCTTGTATTCTACTTTGAATAGCATCTATTTCATTAGTTTCTAATTTACTTTTCTTAGGTTCTTCTACTTTTGGTGGTATAATTGAACTGTAATTTTCTCCATCAAACACTTGAAGGTCAATAGTTCTTGTTAGTACATCTGTATAACTATATGTTGCATTTCCTTCTTCTTTATTATATTTTATAACAAATAAATTAGGATATGCCTTTTCTATAGTTGCTTCTTTTTCGAAAAATCTGCTTCTTCCAAGTGCACCTTTTACTATTATCTTTTGTCCTTCTTTTTCTTCAATATCTTCTCTTAAGTTTGTAATATCATCCCTATAAATCATTTGACCACCCATCCTCTGTAAGATGGTCAAATTATATCATCTCCATTATAAAATGTCAAAAAAGCTCTTTATTTGTAGTATTTTGTTTTTTGTTTATTTTACTATGGTTTGAAGGTTATTTTTTGTGTTATATTACATTTATGTTACAAAACGTAACATTTACTTTTTCCCCTTCGCAAATCTGCCTCCTACTCGTTTTCCCCCATCATGAAGTTCTTCTGTTATATCTCTTATTGTTATAACTCTATTTCTATCTGCAAGTGCGACTTTTTCTGCAACTACAAGTGGATCTATAAAATCTATTAAAACTCTTGCAGGAGAAGATGCAAAGTTTGCTCCGTGCTGCCATTATTGCCTCAAAAAAACTTTGACATGCCCCTGCAAAAATTACTAAATCTTTATCCGGTCTTGAATTTTTTCTTGCTTCTATTACTGAATTTATAAAATATTTAGAATTTCTATAATTGTATATATCTCCATAGTTTTCTCCATTTTTGACCATGCCATCATGTCCGTGTAATTACTACTATATCAGGGTTATATCTTTTTATCAGGCTTCCTATCACTTGTGGTTGTCTGTTTTCTGGAATATTTTTTACAATAGCATTTAATCCTAATTTTTGATAATATCTTGCTGATTTTCCAGTATATCTTCTATCTCCATCTAAATGTAAAATAACAGCACTTGTATTTTGACTTCTTTTTCTTCCTTTTATAAAAACATCTTTTGCTGAAGTTTCTAGTCTGCTTTTTATTTTACTTTCTATACCTCTTTTTTCTATATTTACTTTTTCTTTATCTATTTTTTCAAGGTCATTTATTTCGGCATCTGCTTCTATTCTGTATTGTACTCCACGTAAGATACAATAAGTTTTTCCGCCCTTTGATTTAATTATTCTATCTACATAAAACAATATATCTTTTCCATATGATATTCTTCCAACTATATCTCCTTTTTTTATTTCCACTTTTTTCACCTCTACTACTCTATTTTATGAGGTTTATTTTTGAATGGTGTATATAGATTTTTTCATTTTTTATGTTTTTTTGCATATTTTTTTATTTTTTACTAATAATATGCATGAATATACATTCGCTTGAAAGGGGGTTTTTATATGGCAACACAAAAGCATTTATATATTACTGGTACATCTAATGTTTCTTGGAAAGATGCAATAGTACAAGCAGTTGCAGAAGCTTCTAAAACAATAGATTATCTAACTTCTGTTAAGATTTTAGAGCAAAGAGCAAGTATTTCTGGCAAAAAACTTGCAGAATTTTATGTTGATTTAGATTTAGTTTTTAATATTGATAGAGAAAGAGAGGATTAATTGTTATATGGACAAAATACAAACTAATAGCCAATATCAAACCTTTGTTGAGCAGAAATCGCCTAACTCTCCAATTATAAAGAATTGTTTTAACGCATTTTGGGTTCGGTGGTCTTATATGTATTATAGGGCAACTTATATTAGATATTTGTAAATTTAGAGGGCTTGATACTGAGACTTCTGGAGCTATTACATCAATTATTTTAATTGGTTTTAGTGCTTTTTTAACATCTCTAAACCTATTCAATAGAATTGGGAAATTTGCAGGTGCTGGTTCTTTAGTTCCTATTACTGGCTTTGCAAACTCTATTGTTTCTCCTGCTATTGAGTATAAATCTGAAGGTTATGTTATGGGTGTTGGAGCAAAGATGTTTACTGTTGCAGGTCCTGTACTAGTTTACGGTATTTCTGCATCTATCTTGGTACGGAATTATCTTTCTTATTTTTAATACTCAAAGTGTTACATTAGTATAGAAAGGAGTTTGTTTATGCAAAAACTAGGAAAACAAACTATAAAATTTGATACACCACCAAGTATCTTAGAAACTTCTTCAATTGTTGGTCCAAAAGAATCTCAAGGCCCACTTGCTAAATATTTTGATACTTGTTTAAATGATGAATTCTGGGGTGAAAAAACTTGGGAAAAAGCTGAAAGTAAGATTATAAAAGAAGCTATTAGCCTTGCTATTAATAAATCAAAACTTCCATCAGATAATATAGATTTTTGCTTTGCTGGTGACTTATTAAACCAATGTATTTCCGCAAGTTTTGGTCTTCGTAGCTTTTCTATTCCCTATTTTGGAATTTTTGGTGCCTGTTCAACTTTCGTTGAGGGTATGATACTTGCAAGTATATTTACTTCTTCTGGAATGGCTAATAACTGTTTATTCGCAACTTCTAGCCATTTTTGTAGTGCTGAAAAGCAATTTAGATTTCCACTAGAACTTGGAAATCAAAGGCCTCCGACTTCTCAGTGGACTGTTACAGGTGGTGCAAGTGCAATTATTAGTTCTACTGGTGGAGGCCCTTATGTAACACATGCTACACCTCGGTAGAATTGTTGATATGGGTATAAAAGACGCTAACAACATGGGAGCTGCAATGGCTCCTGCTGCAGTAGATACTATTGTTTCTCATTTAAAAGATACTGGTAGAAAACCAAGTTATTATGATGCAATAATTACCGGAGACCTTGGTCATATTGGTAAAGATATAGTATCAGATATGATGATGACTTATGGCTATAATATTAAATCAAATTATAATGATTGTGGTGTTCTTATCTTTGACAAGGAATCTCAAGATACTCACTCTGGTGGTAGTGGATGTGCCTGCTGTCGGTACTGTTTTTTCAGGATATTTATTTAATGAACTTAAAAATAAGAAATTAAATAAAATTTTACTTGTTGCAACTCGGAGCGCTTATGAATTCAACTTCATCGCAGCAAGGTGAAAGTATCCCTCGGTATAGCTCACGCAGTATCTATTGAAAATCTTTAAGACATAAGAAAGGATAAAAAATAATGGATATGTTTTTTCGCAGTTTAAATTTTATGGATTATATATGGTGTTTTATCGTTGGTGGAATTATCTGTGTTATTGCTCAAATTTTAATAGATAAAACAAAAATAACTCCTGCAAGAATATTAGTACTTTTTGTAACTGTACGGTGCTATTTTGCGGCGGCCTTGGATTATATGACTACATTATTGAGTTTGCAGGAGCTGGTGCAACTGTTCCAATTACTGGTTTTGGTGCAAACCTTGCAAAAGGTGCCATAAAGGGTGTTAAAGAATTTGGATTACTTCGGAGCATTTACTCGGGCGGTATAAAAGCTGCTGCCCGGTGGAATTGCAGCAGCAGTATTTTTTGGATACATTGCCTCTTTAGTTGCAAAACCTAAAATGAAAAAATAATATTATTGATTTTAAAGTCATAATATGTTATACTTTTATGGTAACCAAAGTTTAGTATAAGGATGTTTTTTTATTAACCATCCTTAGCTAGTTATTTTCCTTAAAGGAGGACATTGTAATATGGCAAAAACATCTTTGTTTTTAGCTAATAATGTGACTCGGGTCTTAGACCACTTGTATGAAGCATACGAGGATTTGGGCAACGAGAATAGCTTATTAGCACATGACGAGCTCATGAATTTAGAGTTTGTTAAGGCCTTCGGCGCATGTGATTTCATTGAGGCTTCAAGTGATAATCCTGTAATTTTAGGAAAGTTCTTTACTTCTTGTATATCACTTAGCAAGGTACTCAATATTTCTGATACCACATGCTACGAATCCTGCTCTAGCGAGTCTCACGATGAAGAATTCTTTTTTGATTTTGCTTGGATTTCTCGTTTCTGTGCAGAACATCCTCGTAGAAAAAAAAGAATGTGTGCCATAAAGTCTCGCAGTCACACAGTTGCTCTTGGAAGTAACACAGTCTATCTAAAAGACGGAACAGTAGCCCGAAACAAAGGATATATTTACCGGAAATTCGAGATGGCTAAAATAGCACTTGCATCTGAAAATGCCATTGTTAACAAAGGCACCGACCCGCTTAAGCTTAAGCACCCCATACACAGCAAGTCCGTAGAAGACGTTGTAGGGCCGGCTATTAAGCATTCTATATGTGATGAATATATAAGAATCGTTCGTCGCAGCAAGCGTTATGTAAAGCTCGCAAGAATGTATAAGGACTATGATGTTTTTTACAGAGGCAGATATTTCAAAAATAGCTATGAGAAAAAAGGCGACCCTACTCAGTTAAAAGTTAGCGCAGAAGTTCATAGCACTTCGCAATTGCAGCCGGTAAGCAGGAAAGAATCATACTTTCGGAATGTTATTTGGAGCACTCGTCATTTGAATGTGTTCCCCATTAATATGAAAGTTCCAACGGAATATGGTAAGCACAGTGTGAAGAATTTTTATTTGCATTTTGCAGCGCATACAGATCTTCGCTTTGTTCCTACGCCGT
The DNA here is from genome assembly GCA_947650745.1 of uncultured Clostridium sp. Classification (GTDB taxonomy): domain Bacteria; phylum Bacillota; class Clostridia; order TANB77; family CAG-508; genus JAAWPK01. Next base: position 42,108 of record CANSWM010000008.1, read on the forward strand.
TGTATCCTCACTTATTTTCAGGTAAATTACTTTAGTCCACAAGCAGGAAATTAAAAAGGAGGCGCCCATCTCTTTAGGCGTCTTCTTTTAGTTTCATAATTTACACATTGCTTATTTTATGTAAATATGATATAATATTAACATATCAGCTAATTTGTTTTTAGCTTTAGAATTTAATCACTTTTCTATAATTATTTCTACTATAAGGAGGAAAACTATGGTACAACAACCCGTGGAAAAAAACGTGGGCGAAAATTCAGACTATTGTATCAATGCTTCGGAGCAAATTGACTTAGAACAAGTTTCTCTCGGAATTATTTCGCATTGTAGCTTTCTTTTAGAATTAGACTCTTACAAGATTTTAGACGTACTGAATTTTATGTAGTATTCTTTACTTATTTACCTATGAAATAGTTGTTTAGGGGTGCCCCTTCTTGAGGTACCCCTTTTTAATAAATATTTAAGTTCTCGATTCTACGAGAATTTTAATTCCAGTTCTATCTTCCCCTTCAACTTCAACTTCTGCAAAAGCTGGTACACATACTAAGTCAACTCCTGCTGGTGCTACGAACCCTCTTGCTATTGCAACCGCCTTAATTGCTTGGTTTAATGCTCCTGCTCCAATTGCTTGCATTTCTGCTTTACTACTTTCTTTTACCAAACCAGCTATTGCTCCTGCAACTGAATTTGGATTTGATTTTGATGAGATTTTTAAAACTTCCATTGTTTGTGCCTCCTATA
>CANSWM010000009.1 GCA_947650745.1 uncultured Clostridium sp.
AGAAGATATACAAAATGAATATGATATAAAAGAAGAAGAAGATATAAAAGATGTAGTTGAAAAACTAACAAATGAAATGATAAATCATGCACAAAATCTAGAATTCGAAAAAGCGGCAGAATTAAGAGATAAGATAAAACAATTAGAAGATATTATATAAAAAGGGGCAGCTCCAAATGGAGCTGCCAATTCATACCATTATTTTGCTGCATCATCCTTTTCTTTGACAAAACTTAAATCCGGTTCATAATCGTCACCGCACTCGTCAAACACACTTCTTAACTGTATATGTGGGGTTACTTTGAAAGAACTCTCAGTGGCTTCACGTACTTCCTTAGATATCAGGTCCTTTGTAGTCTCAATAAGTGCCATATTATGTCCCCCTTTTCTTGATATGACTAAAATTAATTTGTTATTTATTTTAATTATAATTCTTTTAAGTCAAAATTACAAGTAATATGTATACTTATATTGACAGAAAGTTCATATAAAGTGTTTTCTTTTTTTATAATATGTGATAAAATTTATATACTAAATTTAGGAGGAATGACAAATGGGTTTTTTTGATAAGTTAAAATCAGGATTAAGTAAAACTAAAACATCTATTGATGATAAAATAAATGGAGTGTTTAGTACTTTTAGAAAAGTGGATGAAGAACTTCTAGAAGAATTAGAAGAAGCTCTTATAATGTCAGATATAGGAATGGAAACGTCTTTAGAAATTATATCAAGATTAAGAGATAGAATAAAAAAACAAAATATTAAAGATGCAGAAGAAGTAAAAAATGCATTAAGAGATGAAATTAAAAATATATTGGAAGTATGCGATAATAGTTTAAAGCTTGATACAAAACCTTCTGTAATATTGGTTATAGGAGTAAATGGTGTTCGGAAAAACTACTTCAATAGGTAAAATTGCAAATAGATTAAAAATGGATGGAAAAAAAGTTATGGTTGCAGCGGCAGACACTTTTAGAGCAGCAGCTGTTGAACAACTAGAAATATGGTCAAAGCGTGCAAATTGTGATATAATAAAAGGAGCCGAAAATGCAGACCCAGCATCTGTTGTTTTTGAAGCAATAAAAAAAGCAAAAGAAAATGACGTAGATGTACTAATATGTGACACAGCAGGAAGACTTCATAATAAAAAATATTTGATGGACGAATTAGATAAAATACAAAGAGTTATAGAAAAAGAACTACCACAAAGCAGTAAAGAGTCTTTACTTGTAATAGACCGGAACAACAGGACAAAATGCAATTGAACAAGTAAAAGCATTTAAAGAAGTAAGCCCTATAACAGGACTAGTTCTTACGAAACTTGATGGAACTGCAAAAGGTGGAGTTGTTATTGGAATTGTACATGAAAATAAAATACCTGTAAAATTTATTGGTGTAGGCGAGCAAATAGACGATATGGAAATTTTTAATTCAGAAGATTTTGCAAAAGCAATAATTTAAATTTAAAAAAGTAAGGAGGAAAGATTATTGGAAGAAAATCTAGAAAAAAAAGAAGTAGACCCAAAAGACGATTTAGTTAAAGATTCAGAGGGAAAAGTAGAAAACAATAATATTAACAATAACCTTAAATCTAAGCGCATGAATATAAGAACAATGATAGTTCTTGCAGTTATTGCAATAGCAATTATTGGAATGTGTATATCATATAGAGCAAGTTATCTAAAAACTCTAGAAATAGGAGAAGAATATACAGAAGCTTTTTCGCAAAGCGTAAAATATAAATTATATATAGGCGGAATAAATTTTGCTTTTGTATTTTCAGCAGTTTTTATAACAAACAAACTTATAAAAAAAGGACTAAAGCAATTTTTTGATGAAGATAAAAAAGAAATGCCAAAACTCCCTAATAAATCATTAGCTTTAATAATAGCACTAATTACAAGTATTATTGTATCGAATATGTTTTTGCAAAAAACTATATTATTTGTAAATTCAGCATGGTTTGGAATATCAGAACCTGTATTTAATATGGATGTGGGGTTTTACATGTTTCAAGCACCACTCATAGGGCAACTTCTATATTATGGAGTTACATTAACAATAATTTTAGCAGTGTACACAATTGTATATTATATTATAGTATTTAATACTTTTTTTGATGGAATTAACGGACAAACATTAAAAAATAATACTTTTATAAAACAATTATTATCATATACTATGATTATTGCAATTTTTATTTCTCTTATAATATTCTTTAACATGCAAAATATGGTAACGAGTAGCTTTTTAACATTAAATGATAGCAAAAAGACAGCATTAATTGGAAGTGGAGCAGTCGACAGTATAAAGTTATGGGGATATAGAGCTCTTGGAGTAATTATTATATTAGCAGTATATATTGCAATAAAAGCATTTAAAAAGAACAATACTAATAAAGTTATAAAAGCACTTGCTGTTGTTCCAATATATTTATTTGGATTATTTGCTGTATTGGTAGGATATAATTTATTTTTTATAAGAAATAGCGAACTTGATAAGCAAAAATCATATATAGCAACAAATATAGATTTTACGAAAACAGCATATGATATTAATGTAAATGAGAAAATTATAGAAAATGCAGGGACAATTACAGACAAGCAAGCTTCTGATAATGAAGATGTAATAAACAACATTCCTATTATTACAGAAGAGATTGCAACAAATAATTTATTACAGACACAAACTAGCACAGGATATTATACATACAATAAAGCAAAAGCTACAATATATAACAACAAGTTATCATATATTGCTGCAAGGGAATTGGATAGTAGAAATGAGGCAGATGAATATACTCATGGATATGGAGCTATAATAACGTCTGCAAGTGAAACAGATGACGCAGGAAACATAAAATATATGGCAAGAGAGTTTGAAAATTCTGGTATAAAAGAACCTAGAATTTATTATGGAACAGAAAATTCAAAAATAAAAGTTGTTAAAAATGGAAAGTTAGAGTTCGATTATCCTAAAGGAGCAAGGAATAATTTAACATATAGCTATGAAGGAGAAGGTGGAATATCTTTAAATTTATTTGATAGAATTTGTGTAGGTATATCTGAAGGTGACTTAGGAGTGATATTAGAAAAGAATGAAAGCAAAATTTTATTAAGTACAAATGTAACTAAAAGAGCAGAACAAATTATGCCATACTTAATGTATGATGAAAACCCATATTTAGTTTTATCAGATGATGGAAAGCTTTACTTCGTATTAGATGCATATACTGTATCTAATGATTATCCATATTCACAAAAAACTAAAATTGTATATAGAAAAGAAACCAAGGAAATAAATTATATAAGAAACTCAGTAAAGGTAATTGTTAATGCATTTGATGGAGAAACTAACTTTTATATAACAGATAAAACGGACCCTATTGCTATGGTGTATAATAATATGTATAAAACAGTATTTAAAGATTCTTCTGAATTGCCAATAGGTATTTCTAAATATTTTACATATTCGGAATATTTATATAATATTCAAGCTGAGATGTTATCTAGATACCATAATGTGTCTGCAGATGTATTATATAGAAGTAATGATGTATGGGAAATTGCATCGTATTCAAATTTGATTACAAAGTCATCAGGAGCTAAGATGAAGCCTTATTACACAATGATAAAAGAAGATGGAGAAAATAAATTAGGACTTGTTATTGTATATAATCAATATGGTAAAGAAAGCTTAAATTCTTATCTTATTGGTACAGTAGAAGATGGAAAAAATGAACTTTCTTTATACAAATTTTCTGGAGATAGTACAGTACTTCGGACCTATGCAATTAAATAATTTAATAGAACAAGATGAAACCATATCTGCTGAAATATCTGCACTTAATGTTACAGGAACAAAAATTACTAAAGAAATGATTATTGTTCCAATTGAAGATACATTGCTTTATATAGTTCCAATTTATCAGACTTCACTTAATGAAACAAATAGTGTGCCAGTTTTAAAAAAGGTAGTTGTTGCTTCTGGCAATAAAGTTGCAATAGGAGATAACTTAACAAAAGCAATAAGAAATTTACTTTCTCCGAATGGAGCTGTTAGTATAGAAGTAGAAGACAATAGCACAATTGAAGGACTTATTGAGTCTATAATTAAAGCAAATAATAATTTGACTGAATCGAATAATTCTAATGATTGGGCACAAATTGGAAGAGATATTGAAGCTCTGCAAACGCTTATAAAACAGTTAGAGGCAGCCAAGGAAAGCTTAGATACTAATAATATTTTGACTAATAACAATACGAGCGGAGAAAATAATTTAGTAGACATACATAATACTTATTAAAAGCTATATGTGATATATAATAAAAAAAGATATTTTGATAATTATTTAAGCATTATCAAAATATCTTTTTTGTGTACATAATTATTTATGTAAAAATGTTTTTTCAACATATAATTTACTTGCAAATGACTGTGCTACACTTTTTAGCAAAGCATGTTCAAATGAAGAATCAGGAAGTGTGTATTCTACTCCTTCAAAAGTATATAAAATAGCTTTTTCTAGTGCTTCGCAAAATTGATCATAAGCTGAGTTAAATTTCGCAGTTTTTATTGCAAGCATAATAAGCTCATTTATATCATTTATGCTATATATTTGCTTAAGGATGCATATTACAAATAATGTTGCAATATGTAGTCTGCTATACTTTTTCTTCCTAGGGGGTTTTATAAGACCTTGCTTTACATAATTATTTATCATAGTTTTTGTAATAATTGTTTCTTCTTTATTTCCTATATATTCTTTTAAATTCTTTTCTAATATTGTTACTAATTGATCTAAATATAAATCTAAATTAGGCAGTTCATTCCATCTGGGAATGTGAAAATTTGAAACAGTAAGATTTGACATATCTAAAATACCTCCAAGAACTAAATTATAACATGTATTTACATAAAAAGCAACATATAATAATTCCAACATTATGTAGATTTAGTATATCTATGTGAAGCTTGTTTTATTGTTATGAAAAAATAGGTAAGATATAATAAAAATAAGAAAAAGAATATAAGATAAAATAATCAAACGAAGGAAAGAGGAGAAAATCCAATGAAGAGAAAAGAGAGAATAAGAAAAAGAGAAAGTAAAAAAGAAGAAGGAATAACACTAGTAGCGTTAATGATTACAATAATAGTGTTAATAATCTTAGCAGCAGTAACAATAAAATCGGTATATGATAATGCAATAATAGGAAAAGCAAGTAACGGAACAGAAGAATATGCAAAAGAACAAAAAGAAGAGGAAAAAGAAATAAGCAAAGTAACATACATACTAGAAGAATGCCAAGATAGAATAATAGGAAGATGGAAACAAACAGAAGAAGGAGTAACAGATGGAACTGTAACACTAAAAATAGGAGACGAAATAAACTATAATCACCTATCAGGAATAGATACAAATAACGAGAGTGTAATAAAATATAAATCTATGGGAGCAAAGACAGGGCACGATAGTAACAGCGATGGAAGTATAACAGAAGCAGATTATCAAGAGTTTGATATAACAGGATACAGTGGAAAGTGGAAAGTGCTAGGAGCAGAAAATGGGAAGATATTAATAACAACAGAAGAGCCAATAAAAACAGTAGCAAATGCAAAGTATGGTTTATATGGAGCAACAGGCTATCAAAATGGGATAGAAGAGCTAGATAAGATAAGTAGTAAATATGCTCAAGGAACATACTCAGCAGAGGGAAGAAGTATAACAGTAGAAGATATAAATAGAATAACAGGATACGACCCAACAAAAACAGGAGTAAGAAAGGGACAAGTAGGAAGTGGAGACCCATATGCAAAAGGGGAACTAAATGAATATGGAAATAAAGTAACATACTACTGGGATGGAACATCCCGCCCGTACTACGAAAGTACAGGAGGGGCAAGAGGAAAGAGTGCAGAAAACTATTTTTGGGGATTTAGGTATGTAGATGTAAATGGAATGATACAAAAGAGTGAAAAATCAAGTACAGCGACGGAGGCAAAAAAAGAGAAGATAACAGAGCTAACGAATACGTTCTATGATTACTACCCAGAAACACTAACGTCAGAGGATGATTCAATGGCGGCGGTTGGTATAAGCAGAAGCAGTTCTGCTTATCAAATGCTGTTTTCTAAGACCGAATACAACGATGAAATGCCTTACTGGCTCGCCTCGGCAAGCGTTAGAACGTATACCCACGCGATTTATTACAGTTTCAAAGTAATTACAAACTACCGCGTCGGTTGGGGCGCTCGGTTTTTCTACACAGAACGCAGATTACGGGTACCTGGCGGGCATCCGTCCAGTCGTAATTCTAAAGTCTGATATTCGACTTGAAGAAACGGCCAGTGGGGAATGGAGCGTAATATAATGAACCTGATAACCGGACAAAATTGATAAAGTGCTACTGACAACCGGACAGAATTAATGAAAGCTTAGAAAGATAAGAAAAATATAGTCAAAAAATGCGACCAGTAAAGCTAAAACTACACATCTTATGTTAAATGGCATAAGAAATACAGATAGACGCATCTATCTTACAGAATATGGAAATATAATCAGATGTCATATTAAGATAAAATTAGATTTGAGTCTAAAGTCTAATTCATTAAAGAAACAGATATTAAAAATAGTAAGACCAAGATTAAAATAAGAGTAAAGTCTAGAAGTAAAATTACAAGAATGCCTTCTTACATCACGAATTTTCAAATGATAGTGATGTTTGTTTTTAACATAGTCTACGCCAATAATAGTAATCCAAACAAGAGCAACACACATAACAGTGAACAAAGAAATAAAATGTTCAATTTTTTAGTATTAGTAGATTCAAGCCTGAAACCATTAGACTTTTGAGATTTAAAAATAGATTCAATAGAACCAAAGCGATAAGAATAATTTCTAATAGCACGAGAAGTATCATTATTAGTAAGTAAATACCAAGGATTATCAGTATTAGAGTAATTAGAAACAACAATATTAGTTTTAAACTGTCTTCTAGTGAAAAAAACATCTTTAAGAACTCTACTACGATTCTTTAAAGGAGAAATATCTCTAACATTTTTGAAAATAGGAGTAGCATTAGAATCATGGTAAAAAACTTTGTAGAAGCCTTTAGAACGAATGCAGTAGAAGCAACCGATGTTTTCAATGAAAGATAAAATATCAACAAAAGAGAACCATCTATCAGCAAGGAAAGTGATATGATAGTTTCTTTGGGAGAAAAGATTAGCACAAAAAGCAATACCAGACTTAATTAAGTCAATGTTGTAAGGACTAGAATGAAGAGAAGCAGGATTTTTAAAGCAACGAAACCAAAGAGGAATGCCTTGTTTGCCAATACGAAGAGAGAAAAGAAGAACAGTGAATTTATCCTTACAAGCCATATGGTCAAAAGAGATATAAACTTTGTTATCAGAGTGTTTTACAGAATATTTTGAAATAACAAAAGAAATGAAAGAGGAATAGAAAGAGTAAGCAAAGGAAGAAAAATAGTTAAAGAAACGACGAAAGCGGCGTTCTAGAGACTCAAGATGAAAAGGAAGGTAAGTTTTACGAGCGATATCAGATGTTACAACAGATTCGGCACTAATCATTGAAGTAATAATAATGACTAAATTATTAAGTAAAGGTTTAGATAAAGAGAAAAATTTTTTAAAATTACTTGAAATTATTTGATGATTATAGTATGCTTTCATTAGAGCATTCCTCTTTTGTATTGGTTTTTGCAATTCAATTATACAAGAGGGAGTGCTCTTTTTACAATATATTAGAAAGAAATGTAATGAAGATTTAAAGAAAATGAAATATATGAATATAAATGAGGAATTAGATTATAACAAGTGAGAATGAGTTATAAAGAAAAGAAGAAATTAGACATATTGCATGTTCAATTTCTTCTTTTTAAAAAAGTGTCCGGATATAAGGTTTGAGTATGACTTTCTAATTTTGTAAACAATTAAAAAGAATAGTACATGATACAAAGAAAAATCATTAGACACAAACCAAAATTGATACTGCAACAAAAAAGATAAATAAAGAAATAGACAACTACCAACAAATATTAAAATGGAGGATTTGTCTATTTTTGTTAGTAATAAAGAAAGTGTATTTTATTTATAAAAGGCATTTTTAATTAAGAAAGTATTATTGCTAAAAAACTAGAACTAAAAAATACATGAGGAATACAATTTATATAAAAACAAAAATAAGAAGTTAGATATATTAAATTTCTTTTCAAAATCTGGAAAAATACTTGCAAATTTACAAGTTAATGATATAATTTTATTTGTATATTTGTTTTTTTAATCACAAGACAAAAAGTACTTAGAAAGGAACTTAATATAAATATGGGAAATATTGTTGTTTTAGATGAACTAACTATAAATAAAATTGCGGCAGGAGAAGTTATTGAAAGACCAGCTTCGGTTATAAAAGAAATGGTTGAAAACTCTATAGATGCAGGAGCAAAAAATATAACAGTTGAAATAAAAAATGGACGGAGTTTCATATATAAGAATTGCAGATGATGGAAAAGGTATAGAAAAAGAAGATTTAGAACTTTCTTTTGAAAGACATGCAACAAGTAAAATAAGAACAGCAGAAGATTTAGCAGAAGTTAAATCAATGGGGTTTAGAGGAGAAGCACTAGCAAGTATTGCAGCAATTTCGAGAATTGATATGATATCTAAAACTGCAAATGCAGAAACAGGAAGTAGAGTAATAGTAGAGGGCGGAAATATTAAAGAAATAACAGAGATAGGAGCTCCTACTGGAACTACTATAACAGTAAAAGATTTATTTTATAATACACCAGTTAGATATAAGTTTTTAAAAAAAGATTATACTGAAGCAGGATACATAGAAGATGTAATAACAAGACTTGCTTTAGTTAATACAAATATATCATTTAAGCTAATAAGTGCAGGAAAAACAATAATTCAAACAAATCGGTGATGGCAATATTAAAAATGTTATATATAGTATATATGGCAAAATGGTTGCAGGAGCTTCTCTTAATGTAAATTATGAGTATGAGGGAATAACTATTACAGGAGTTGTTGGAAAACCAGAAATTGCAAGGTCAAATAGAGCAAATCAAATTTTCTTTGTGAATAATAGATATGTAAAAGATAGAATTTTATCAAATGCAACTGAAAAAGCATTTAAAGGAATGATTCCAATTGGAAGATTTGGATTTTTAGTTTTAAACTTAGAAATGTCTCCAAGTTTAGTTGACTGTAATGTACACCCGGCTAAACTGGAGGTTAGATTTCAAGAAGAACAAAAGGTGTTTAAAGCAGTATATTGTGCGATACAAGACACTCTCTTAAAATCTGAACTAGTGGCAAATTCAAATGTGTCAGAAGTATCAGAAAAAAATAATATGGAGGGAGAAGAAATGGAAGGACAAGAGACAAAATCAAGCTTATCAGGTTTATTTAGAAAAATTGCAAAAAATTCAGACGATGAAGAAATGACTTTGATTGAGAGCATTTACAAAAGTAAAAATGGCGGACGTGATATTGAAGATGAATATGATACAAAAATAGATATGAATCAAGAAAATATTGATGAAACCAATGAAGAAGAAAAGATAGAAAGTAAGAATATTATTTTAAATACTATGCCATATGTAGCTCCTGAAACAAAAAATATAGAAGAAATGGTAAATACTTCAAATGCTAGTAATATAGAAACAAGTAGTGAAGAGGCAATAAAAAATACTATAAATGAATTTATGCAAATGGGAAAGGGGCTAACAGCAGAACAGATAAGAGAAAAGTTATCTAAAATTGCTGCAATGCAAAGCAATAAAAGTACACAAAATGTAGAAAATAAAGAAAATGTAATAAATGATAGCGAAAAAATAGAAAATACAAAAGACAATGCAAATTTAAATAGTGCAAATTATGAAATGAATAATTATCAAAGAGTTTCTGATAATACACAACAGTCAACTAAAAAAGATATATTTGAAGAAACATTTTCAAATTTTACACTTGTTCCACCAAAGCAAACAATTAAAGAGCAAGCTAAACAAAATACAATAAATATGAATGGGGAATATACATCAACTCCTTTAAACAATAATGTTTTAGAAAATAGTGAAAAATATGAAACTCAAACAATTAGTACAAAAGAAATTGAAAAATTAGCAAATAATAATATAAAAAATGATGAGAGTCAGCTTGAAACAGAAGGACAAAAACCAGGAGATATACTTTTAAGCATATTACAGGAAAGAGATAGAAAAGAATTAATACCTGGTACACCATCTGGAGAATTTAGTAATATGTATGCACAAATTTTTGGCAGTGAAACTTCAGAAGTTAAAGAAAAAGAAAAAGTAGAAGAAGAACGAAATAATGCAAATGATATAATAAACAGTAATATGAATATATTTGAAGAGGAGGAAGAATATAAAGGAAAAATTCCATATAAATTTATTGGAATTGCTTTCAAAACATATATTATTTTAGAAATTCAAAATGAATTGTATATCTTAGATCAACATGCTGCACATGAAAGAATAATGTATGAAAAAGTAAAACAAAACTATTATTCAGATGAAGATAAGGACTCACAGCTTATGCTTCTTCCAGATATTATAACTCTAACACATAAAGAGATGGATATTGCAAGAGAAAATATGGAAAAATTTGAAAAAGCGGGATTTGTCTTAGAAGAGTTTGGAGATAATACAATAAAACTTACTGGTGTACCGAATATATGTCTAGACTTGGACACTAAAGAGTTATTCTTAGAAACATTAGATGAGATTAATACTGTAGCAAGAACTGCAAAACAAGAAATAGAAGAAAGATTTATTGCGACAATTGCATGTAAAGCAGCTGTAAAAGCTAATATGGCACTTACTAAGGAAGAGGTAGAAAGTTTACTAGATAATTTACTTAAACTTCCAAATCCATTTACTTGTCCACATGGAAGACCAACAGCGATAAAGCTTAGCAAAACAGATATAGAAAAGAAATTTGCAAGAAGAAAATAGATAGGAGGAAAACAAATGACAATTCTTACAGGAATAAAAATAATAGCACTTTTAATATTTGCTATATCTTGTGTAACAATATATCATAACACAAATTCATATGAACCAAGTAAGAGAATTATCTATATAATCATAGGAACAATTATAATGTATTTACTTACTTCAATACTGTGTAGCATAAATACTAAAGGATTAGAAGTAAAAAATGAAGCTGCACTAAATGATACAGTGTCAGTAATTAAATATATATTTACACCAATTAATTCAATGATTGTGCTTAGCTTTTTAGGAAATATTTTCGGAAAGCTTAAAGAACAAGTTATTGATGGAACTAAGGCAGGAAAGAGTATAATAATACTTTTAATAGCATTTTTTGTTATAATAATTTTTGAGACAAGTTATATAGGTAGTTTTATAAATGGTTTATTAGGATAGATGAGGTAAAATATGTCTAAACCAGAAGTAATTGTAATTGCAGGTCCCACAGCTTCGCGGAAAAACTTCTTTAGGAGTTAAACTTGCAAAAAAAATTGATGGAGAAATTATATCTGCAGATTCTATGCAAATATATAAATATATGAATATTGGAAGCGCTAAGCCAAGTTTAGAGGAAATGCAAGGCATTCCACATCATATGTTAGATTTTGTTGAACCAAATAAGAGGTACAGTGTTGCAGAGTATAAAAAACAAGCAGAACTTTGTATTAATGATGTGATTTCTAGAGGGAAAAAGCCTATTGTAGTTCGGAGGAACACGGACTTTATATAAATTCACTTATATATAATATAGACTATAATGATATAAAAATAGATGAAGAATATAGAAATATTCTAGAAAAAAGAGCACATGAAGAAGGATTAAATAACCTATATGAGGAAGCACTTAAAATAGATAAGCAAGCAATGCAAAACATTTCTAAAAATGATAAAAAAAGAATAATTAGAATTCTCGAAATATATAATCAAACTGGAAAAACTAAGACAGAGCTAGAAATAGAATCCAGAAAGAATGAAGTTCTATTTTGCTACAAATTGTTTGTAACTAATATGGAAAGAGAAAAGCTATATGAGAAAATAAATAGACGAGTTGATTTAATGATAAAGCAAGGACTAATAGAAGAGGTAAAAAACATTCTAAAAAAATATAAAGAATTTCCAACAGCAATGCAAGCCTTAGGGTATAAAGAAACTAAGGAATATCTAGATGAAAAAATTTCAAAGGATGAAATGATAGAAAAAATTAAAATGGAAACAAGAAGGTATGCAAAAAGGCAGTTAACTTGGTTTAGAAAGAATAAAGAAGCAATTTGGTTAGATACATCAAAAAGTGAGGAAGATAATATAAAAAATATAATAGAATTAGTATATACATAAGAAAGGAATGGAATAGTCTACTATGAATAGAAACAATAGAAAAGTGAAATTAGAGAAAAAATTACCTATATTGTTAACATTCATTTTTGTAGCAATTATTATTATTTCTTTTTTGTTTAGTTTAATTAGATTAATATTAGATCCTGTTAATATATTTGTTGTAGAAAATGGAGAAATATACGAAGAAGAAACAACATATCGGATATATTGTAAGAGAAGAAACTGTACTTAGAGGTGAAAACTATAAAAATGGATTAGTTGAGATTAAAACTGAAGGGACAAAGGTATCAAAAGGAGAAAATATATTTAGATATTATAGCAATAATGAAGAAGATTTAAAAAAGAAAATTTCAGACTTAGACTTAGAAATACGGAAAAGCATTGGAAGGACAAAAAGATGTATATTCAGCAGATATTCAACTTCTTGATAAACAAATAGATGGATACTTAGAAAAGTTACTTTCAACAAACAATATATCAGATATTTTAGAGTATAAAACAAATATATCAGATATTTTAATTAAAAAAGCTAAAATAGCAGGAGAGTTAAGCCCATCAGGTTCATATATAAATAGTTTAATCGAAAAGAGGAGAAGTTATGAGCAAGATTTAAACAATGGGCAAGAATATATAAAGGCTAATATGGGAGGGGTTGTATCATATAAAGTTGATGGATTAGAAGAAGTTTTTAATCCTAATAATTTTTTGAATTTTAATCAAGAACTTTTAGAAAGCTATAATTTAAAGACTGGACAAATGATAGGTACAAGCTCAGATGCACGGAAAGATAGTGAATAATTTTGAATGCTATATTGTAGTATTTCTTGATTCAGAGCAAGCTCATAATGCAAGAATACGGAGATGCTATTTATATAAGACTCTCAGATGGAAGAAAAATAGATGTGGATATTGAAAGTATAGTACAACAGGAAAGTCGGAGAGGTTATGATGATATTTAGAACCAATAAAGCGGTAGAAGATTTAATCGCATATAGAAAAATTTCAGTAGATGTAATTTGGTGGAGCTATTCTGGATTAAAAATTGCAAATTCGGCTATAATAGAAGAAGGTGGACTAAATTATGTCTTGAGAAACAGAACAGGATATAGAGACAAAATTCTAGTAAATATCAAAAAACAAAACAAAAATTACTCTATAATTACAAATTATACAATAAATGAATTAATGGAATTAGGATATGATAGACAAGAAGCATATTCTATGAAAAGCATCAGTCTCTATGATGAGATAATAGCAAATCCTGGGAAGCAATATTACAATAATATTACAAAAACGTTAAAAAAAAATTACAATCATAAAAACTATTGACAAAATGTCCCAAAAGTAAGATACTATATATAGAAAAAACACAAAGGAAAAAAATAGGAGGTTTTATAAGCATGGCTGGAAGCAATTTAGTAAACAAATTTTGGAATTTCTTTGGAGTAGAACAAGAAGAAGACGATGAAGAAGAATTAGAAAACTATGATTATGAACAAGAAGAAGACGAAGAAGAAGAAGAAGATAGAAGATTATTTGGAAAAAGAAATAGAGATAAAGTCGTAAGTATGCCACAGGGAAATCAAATAAAGATGGTAATATCTCAACCTACTACTTTTGAACAATCAGAAGAGATTTGCCAATATTTAAAAGAAAGAAAAGCCTGCGTGCTTAATCTTGAATATGTAAATAAAGATGTGGCAAGAAGAGTTGTAGATTTTATAAGTGGTGGCGTTTATGCTTTAAATGGACATATACAAAAAGTATCTAACTCAATATTTTTAATTGCACCTGCAAATTATGATATTGCTAATGAAATGGGAAGAGATGAAATAAAGTCAAAACTTTCAGTATCATGGCTTAAATAACAATACATACAAAAGATTTAGACGAAATTTATGCAAGATTTCGTCTTTATTGCAATATGATTAACTAGGAGGGAGAAAAAAGTTTATGATAACACCATTAGATATTGAAAATAAAAAGTTTTCAAAAAGAGCATTAAATGGATATAGTACGGAAGAAGTAGATGACTTTTTAGATGAATTAACAATAGCATATGAAAAAATATATAAAGAGGCAACAGAAGCAAAAAAAACAATAGAAGGACTAAATTCAGAGGTTACAAAATATAGGCAAATGGAATCAACTCTTCAAAGTACATTGCTTATGGCACAAAATGCAGCAGAAGAAGTAAAAAATTCTGCAAAACAGCAAGCAGATGCACTTTTAAGTGAAGCACAAAATGCAGCAGAAGCACAATTAGCAGGCATAGATGTACAAATATCAGAAAAGCAAAGAGAGTTAAATGAGCTAAAGGAGCAAATAAATACGTATAAATCTAAAATGGAAACATTACTAGTTTCACAATTAGAATTATTAAAGAATAGTTAAAAAAGTAAAAGCAGCGATAGCTGCTTTATTTTTGTGTCAAAAGGGACGGGGCACTTTGACACAAAACTTAAAAAATTTTTTTTGAAAAATTAACAAAAAGCAAACGATATATGATATAATAAACGAAAAATTATTTTCATATTTTTTTATTTCTAAAGGAGGCAAAATCATGCCAAGATTTCCAAGAAGTTATATTAAAACAAGTTTTTTTCATGTTATTACACAAGGTATTAATAAAGAATACATATTTGAAAAAGAAGAAGATATTAAACATTATATTGAAATTATGTATAAATTAGTAAATGAGTTAAATATCAAAATAGTTGCATACTGTATAATGAATAATCATGCACATATTTTGATTAGAACGGAAAACATATTAGATTTAAGCAAATATATGCATAGGTTAAATACAATATATGCTATGTATTATAACAAGAAGTATTCCAGGGTAGGGTATATTTTTAGAGATAGATACAAATCGGAAGGAATCTATAGTGAGGAGCATCTATATAATTGTATAAAATATATATATGATAATCCAGTTAAAGCTGGAATATGTAAAATGGCATATGAGTATCCATATTCAAATTGTAGAAGGTGTAATGAACAATATAATAAGAAGACTAAAGAAAATTATATTTTTTTAGATGTTGATATTAGCAATGAAAAGATATGCAAAAGAGTGATAATGGAGTTTATAATAAATAACTCATTAAATATTGAAGATTTAAAACAAAATGAATATGAATTAAGAGAGCTTATAAAAATATTGAAGCAAGAGTATAATATTTCATTAAGGCAAATATCGAAAGAACTAAATATGAGTAGAGAAAAGATTAGGAGGTTATATAACAGATAGAATGTGTCAAAATGCCCCGTCCCTTTTGACACATTCACAAAAATGATATATAATATATAAAAATATAAATTAGGAGCAATTTTAAGGTGAGCGATATTACAGAAGAATTGTTAAACTTAACTGCTATAGATAAAATTTTAGAAGAAATAAAAGAAAAGATAAACCCAATAACATTATTGGGTTTATCTGATGTGTCTAAAGCTTGCATAATTGGTCTTACAATACAAAAAGAAAAAAGACCAATATTACTAGTTACATATAATGAACTTCAAGCTCAAAACTTAAATAGGAATCTAAAGAAAATAATTAATAACGTAACATACATACCTAAAAAAGATATAATAACTTATGAATATGATGCACAGAGTATGGATATTTTATATTCTAGAATTGAAGGAATCATTAGATTATATAATGAAGAACAAGATGTATTTATTGTAAGTATAGAAACTCTGATGCAGCAGATTCTTTCAAAAAAAATAATGAAAAATAATATCTTAAAAATCATGGTTGCAAATGAATATAATATAGAAGAAATAAAAGAAAAATTGATTAACTTGGGATATGAAAGGTATGACCTAGTAGAAGGAAAAGGAACATTTAGTGTAAGAGGAGATATTTTAGATATTGCAGTTAGCAATAAAAAGGGAATTAGAATTGAGTTTTTTGGAGATGAAGTTGACCAAATAAGATATTTTGATATTCAATCACAAAGGTCTACTGAAAACATAAATCAAATAAAGATATTTCCAATATCAGAAGAAATTGAAAAAGAACCAAAAGAAACATTAATTGATTATTTACCAAAAAATTCTATTATAGCTTTTGATGAAATAAACAAAATAGAATTAAGAAGCGAAAATATTTTAAATGATAATGTTCTTTTAATAAAAGATTTAGTAGAAAAGAAAAAGAATGTACCATATATGCTAGAACATATGCAAAATATGGAATGCATTGAAAAAGAAGTTTCTAAATTTCAAGTTATAAACTTAGAGTTTCAAGATATAATAGCAAATAAAGAAAATACTATAACATTAGAACATGGTGATATAGAAGATATAGGAAAAATATTTGCTAAAAAAAATGAAGAAGAAAAAGATAAAAAAGCTTATAAACCAAAAACTAGAAGGTCATTAGAATTTAGAGAAGCTGAAAAAATAACATTTAGTGATTTAAGAATTCGGAGATTATGTAGTTCATAAAACAAATGGTATTGGTCAATATATTGGGGTAAACACAATAAAAGCAGATGGAATTACAAAAGATTATATAAAAGTAAAATATACAGGAGAAGATATATTATATATTCCAACAAATTCTCTAGATAATATAAGAAAATATATAGGTGGAGGAGAAAAAGCACCTAAGATTAATAAATTAGGTGGCAAAGAATGGGAAAATACAAAAAATAAAGTAAAATCAAACTTAAGAGAAGTTGCAAGAAACCTAATAGAACTATATGCAAAAAGACAGAAAGTTCAAGGCTTTGCATTTGATAAAGATACACCATGGCAAAAAGATTTTGAAGATAGTTTTCCATATACAGAAACTGAAGACCAGTTAAGATGTATAGAAGAAGTAAAAAAAGATATGGAAAGTCCAAAACCAATGGATAGGCTTTTATGTGGAGATGTAGGATATCGGAAAAACTGAAGTTGCAATTAGGGCTGCTTTTAAAGCTTGTATGAATGGAAAACAGGTTTGTTATCTTGCACCTACAACAATTCTTGCAAACCAACAATACGAAACTTTTAAAGAAAGAATGAGCAAATTTGCAATAAAAGTAGAACTTTTAAATAGATTTAAAACCAAAAAAGAACAACAAGAGATTATAAAAAAATTAAAACTTGGAGAAATAGACATAGTAATTGGAACACATAGATTACTTAGTAAAGACGTAGCATTTAAAGACTTAGGATTTTTAATAATTGATGAAGAGCACAGATTTGGAGTAAAAGATAAAGAAAAAATCAAAGAGATGAAAACAAATGTAGATGTTTTAACAATGACTGCAACCCCAATTCCAAGAACGCTTCATATGTCAATTGTAGGCGTAAGAGATATGTCTGTTATATATGAACCACCACAAGATAGAAAGCCAGTTAGAACTTACGTATTAGAGTATGATAAAGAAGTAGTAAGAGAAGCAATAACAAAAGAAATAGAAAGAAACGGACAAATATTTTATTTATATAACAAAGTAGAAGGTATAGAGAAAAAAGCAAATGAAGTTCAAGAGCTTGTGCCACATGCAAAAGTCGGATATGCTCATGGTCAAATGAGTGGAGAAGAACTTGAAAATGTTATGATGGAATTTATAAATAAAGAAATTAATGTTATAGTGTGTACAACAATACTTGAATCTGGAATAGATATACCAAATGCAAACACTATAATAATAGAAAATGCAGATAGATTAGGACTAGCACAGTTATATCAAATTAGAGGGAGAGTTCGGAAGAAGTAGTAAAGAAGGATTTGCATATATAACATATAAAAGAGATAGGCTTCTTTCAGAAGTTGCAGATAAAAGATTAAAAGCAATAAAAGATTTTACAGAATTTGGTTCAGGGTTTAAAATAGCAATTAGAGATTTAGAAATAAGAGGGGCAGGAAGTATAATTGGAGAATTCCAACATGGACATATGGAACAAGTTGGATATGACATGTATTGCAAATTATTAGATGAAGTAATGAAAGAAATGCAAGGACAAAAAATATCTTCTAATGATAAAGAAATGCGGAGAAATACAAATAGATATAAATGTATCTAGCTATATACCAGAAGATTATATAGAAAATAGTGATATAAAAATTAGAATATATCAAGACATTGCTCTTTGTAAAAATGAAGATGAAATACTTGATATAACAGATGAAATCATAGATAGATTTGGAAGTATGCCAAAAGAGGTAGAAAACTTAATAGAAATTGCAAGAATAAAAAATATTTGCAAAGAGAAGGCTATAAATAAAATAATACAAAGAAATAATAATATAGTGTTCTATTTAATAGCATCAGATTTTGATATAAGCATTATAGATAAACTAACTAAAGAGTATAAGCAAAATGTTAAATTTTCGCCATCCGCATTACCATATATTACATACAAAATAGATGAAAATAAGTCTATAATAAAACAAGTAAAAGATTTTCTAAAAGATTTATAAAGGAGAAAACCTATGCAAGTAATTACCAGTAAAGATAATGAAGTAATAAAAGAGATTAGAAAGCTAAAAGATAAAAAATATAGAGATTTATCAAATGAATATATTGTCGAAGGTATGAAACTAATAAAAGAAGCAATAGAAGAAGAAGCACATATTAAGCAAATTGTAGTATGTGAAGACTGCTTAAAAGAAGAAGGCTGTGTAGAGCAGAAATTTTTATATCAAATTGCAAAATATGACTGTATATATGTATCTAGCAAAGTATTTGGACTTTTAACAGATGTAGTTAATCCACAGGGTATGCTTGCGGTAATTGAGAAAAAAAGCGGAGAAGATGAAATAAAGTACACAGAAGATATAATAGTGGTATTAGATGGAATACAAGACCCTGGAAATTTAGGAACAATTCTAAGAACAATAGATAGTGTGGGACTTACACAAATAGTTTTATCAAAAACAAGTGTAGATGCATATAATCCCAAAGTAGTACGTTCAACAATGGGAGCAATTTTCAGAGTAAAAATTATAGAATCTGAAAACTTAGTAGAAACATTAAAAAATATGAAAAAACATAAATTTAAAGTAGTTGCAACATCACTTGCAGGAACAGAAAATATATATGAGATGGACTATAATAAAAAAGTAATTGTAATAGGAAATGAATCAAAAGGAGTATCAAAAGATATTTTAGAGGTTTCAGATACAAAAGTAAAGATACCAATGCTAGGAAAGACAGAAAGCTTAAATGCAGGTATTGCAACAGGAGTAATGCTGTATGAATATGTAAGAAGAAAAATCTGCAAAAAAGATGGGGGATTTTAAAAGTATGGGCAAATATCAGCTGCCTATGCTCCAAATGGCTTTGCTATATTGATTAAAGTATACTTGCTTTTTGTTATAATAAAGTATATAATATGAAAAATAGAAAGGTAAAATAAATATGCAATATGAAGGAATAGAAAAGAATATTAATTATACTTTTAAAGATAAAGCTTTATTAAAAACAGCATTAACACATACATCTTATGCTCATATGCATAATGTAGAAAGTAATGAAAAGCTTGAATATTTAGGAGATAGTATATTAGAATTTATAAGTAGTAAATATCTCTATAATAGTTATAAAAAATTAAATGAAGGAGAAATGACAAAAGTTAGAGCAACTGTTGTATGTGAAGAAAGCTTGTATAAAGTAGCTGAAAAAATAAAGCTTGGAAGTTTTTTAATAACAAGTAAGGGTGAAGGATTTGGAAATGTAAAAAATAAGGCAATTCTTGCAGATGGAATAGAATCAATAATTGCTGCTATATATTTAGATAGTGGCTTAGAAGATGCAGAAAAATTTATTATCGATAATTTGAAAGAAGCAATAGAAAATGCAAGTAAACATGTTGGAACAAAAGATTATAAAACTGTTCTTCAAGAAAAACTTCAAATACATGGAAATGTTAAAATAGAATATATTATAATTTCTGAGGAAGGACCTGACCATGATAAGCATTTTGTATCACAGGTATTATGTAATGGAGAAGTTTTAGCAACAGGAGAGGGAAAAAGTAAAAAATCAGCAGAGATGGAAGCGGCAAGAAAAGCATTAAAAGATATGAAGGATTAGGAGGACAAGCATAGATGAAATTAATAACTGAAGTTTTTATTGGAAGCCTTACGGGAAAAGCTCAATTAGAACAAAGAAATATATTGGAAAAATTTAGAGATAAAGATATACATAATAACATAAAAATTGCAATAGCACCTAATATGATAAACAAAGAATTATTAAAGATGTTTAAAGAATATGGAGTTACAACAATAGAACTTGAGATACAGTCAACAAATAGTTATATATTAAAAAAATGTGGCTTTGATTACACAATGGAAGATATAAAAAAAGCAACAAAGATGATAAAATGGAATAGATTTAAAGTATCATTCCAAGTTGGTGTAGGTCTTCCAGAAAGCAATAAAATAGATGAACAAAATACAGCAAAAGAACTTGCAAAATTAAAACCAAATATTGTTAGAGTATATCCTATGGTAGTTATGAATGGAACAAAATTAAAAGAAGAATTTGAACGTGGTATATATGAGCCATTAACTCTAAATCAAGCAATAGAAAGATGTAAAGAAGTAATATATGTTTTTAGCAGAAAAAAAATAAAACAAATAAATATTGTAAAGCAAAAAGATTTAGATACATCAGATGAAACAGGAATTGTTGCAGGACCATACCACGAACAATTTGCACAGTTTGTAACAGACAGTATTTGGTATGATAGCATAGTAGAAAAGATAAAAAAATATAATGTTAAAGTAAAAAAAGTTAAAGTAGAAGTTAACCCTAAAGATTTAACAAGCATTTTAGGTTATGAAAATGAAAATGCAAATAAATTGCAAGAATTTTATGATGTTGAAATAAAACCAGAGGGAAATCCTGAAATTAAACCAGGGAAATCGAAATTAACAATACTTGAAGTATATAGTAATTAAAGTACATATTATAAAGAAAAGGTATAAAAAGTCTATGATTGTAAAAAATACAAATGCATAGACTTTTTCTTTGCAAAAAAAGGAGCATATATGAAAAGAAATATTATAGATGTTATTGCGATAATTTTAGGCTGTACACTTATGGCTCTTGGAGTAGTATTATTTTTGCTTCCAAATCAATTATCATCTGGTGGATTTAGTGGAATAACTACAGTTTTATACTATTTATTTGGGTTTAAAATGGGAACTACTACTTTAATTATGAATGTGCCTTTATTTATAATTGCTTTTTTCAAATTTGGTAAGCGCTTTTTTGTAAAAGCATTGTCAGGAACTATAGTTTTTTCTATACTTTTAAATGTGCTCCAACATTTATTTAGAAGTATAGAAGTAATAACAGAAGATAGGTTACTAGCTAGCATTTATGGAGGAATTATAATTCGGAATTGGTACAGCTGTAATTTTAAAATATGATGCTTCAACAGGGGGAACAGAGTTACTTCGGAAGAATAATTTCTAGAAAATATCAAAGATTTAAAATTGGAAATCTAATGGTGATTTTTGATATTATAATTGTTGCCGTAAATGTAATTTTCTTAAAACAAATAGAAATAGGCTTGTATTCAGCAATTTCAATTTATATTATAGGAAAAATAGTAGATGCGATAGCAGAAGGAATAAACTTCACAAAAATGATATTTATTGTATCAGATAAATATGAAGAAATTGCAAAAGAAATTAGTAGAAAGCTAGAAAGAGGAAGCACAGCAATAAATGCAACAGGAATGTATGAAATGAAAGAGAGAAAAATTTTATGGTGCGTTGCTTCTAAACGGAGAAATTGTAAAAATTAGAGAAATCGCAAATGAAATAGATGATAAGTCATTTATGTCAATTTTTAACGCAAGAGAAGTATATGGAATAGGATTTAAAAAGACTTTAAATTAAATGGCTGCTCCTAATTGTTGCAAAAAATATTTTAATAATATAAATTTATCTATTGACAAAAATATTTTTTAGATATAAAATACAAACATGAATTCGTGAAACGGAGGTTTTATAAATGATAAGTACTTTACATATAAAAAATGTTGGAATCATTGATGATGTAACAATTGAATTGAATGAGGGATTAAATATATTAACAGGAGAAACTGGTGCAGGAAAGACACTTATAATAGATGCATTACAAATCATTTCTCGGACGGTAGATTTTCTAAAGAAATGATAAGAAAAGGACAAGAATTTTCTTATGTAGAAGCAGCAATATATTTACCAGAAAGCTCTAACAGTAATAATCGGAGATATAGTAGTTTCTAGAGAAATATCTCTAACTGGAAGAAATACTTGTAAAATCAATGGAAGACTTGTATCTGTAAGTGAACTTAAAAGCTTTATGAAAACTCTTATAGATATACATGGACAACACGAAAATCAGTCATTACTTGATGAAAGTACACATATTGAATTTTTAGATAGCTTTTCAGAAAAAGAAATTAACGATATAAAAAAGGAGTATATTAAATTTTATAAAAGATTTAATGAATTAAAAGATGAAATATCTAAAAATTTTGGAGATGACAAAGAAAAACAAAGGGAATTAGACTTACTTAGGTATCAAAATAGAGAAATAGAAGATGCCAATTTAAAAGAAAAAGAAGAAGAAGAGCTAGAAAATATAAGAAGCAAAATATTAAATTCAGAGAAAATATCAAACAGTTTGCAAGAAGCGAGTATTCAAATAAGTAATGTTACAATAGATTCTATAAGTTCATCTGTAAGAGCGTTAGAAAAAATTGAAAAAATGGATAAAAAATATGAAGAGTCATTAAGTACTTTAAAAAGTATATATTATGATATACAAGAACTATCTAGAGATTTAGAAGAATATAAAGATGAAGTATACTTTGATGAGGAAGCAAGAAATAATATTGAAGAAAGATTAGATTTAATATATATGCTAAAGAGAAAATATGGAAATAGTGTGGAAGAAATTTTAAAATATAGTGAAGAAATAAAACAAAGAATTGAGAAAATAGAAAATTCAGAAGAGTATGTAAATAAATTAAAAAAAGAATTAAAAGAAGTAATAAACAATATGGAAGATATGTGCATAAAAATGAATAAGATAAGATATGAGTATGCAAAAATACTAGAGCAAAGAATAAATAAAGAGCTTATAGATTTAGAAATGCAAAATGCCAAATTTTCTGTAGCTATTCAGTATAATACAAATAAACAATTTGGAGTAAATGGATTAGACAAAGTAGAATTTATGATTTGTACAAACATTGGTGAAGATAATAAATCACTTGCAAAAATTGCCTCAGGTGGTGAAATGTCAAGAATAATGCTTGCAATAAAAAATGTTCTTGCTAATGTAGATAAAATACCTACAATGGTATTTGACGAAATAGATACAGGAATAAGTGGGAAAGCTGCAAATAGTGTAAGTGAAAAGTTAAAACAAATATCAAATAAACACCAAGTATTATGCGTA
This sequence comes from uncultured Clostridium sp., assembly GCA_947650745.1. Taxonomy (GTDB): domain Bacteria; phylum Bacillota; class Clostridia; order TANB77; family CAG-508; genus JAAWPK01. The sequence goes on from CANSWM010000009.1 coordinate 23,801, forward strand.
ACACACTTAGCAAATATTGCAGCAAAAGGAGACTATAATTATTATATAAGCAAAAATGTAGAAGAAAATAGAACTAAAACAAGTATAAAAAAATTAAATGAAGAAGAAACAATAAAAGAAATTGCAAGAATTGCAAGTGGAAATATAAATGATATAGCAATAGAGCATGCAAAAAATTTAAGAAAAATTGCATAAAATATACAAAAAATAAATTCCTCATTATTATATTGGAGGAATTTATTTTATATTTTAGGGTTATTCTGTTTTTTTTGACAAATATATTGAAAAAAATTTATAGTTGTGGTATAAAAATATGTAGAAGAAGTGTAAAATTTTATAGAAAGAATAATTTATGAAAAATATAAAAGACTATAATATAGAAGAATTAAAAAAAGAATTATTGGAGCTTGGTGAAAAACCATATAGAGCGGAACAAATATTTAAATGGTTATATAAAGAAAAAGTACAAAGCTTTGATGAAATGACAAATCTATCACTAAGCTTAAGAGAAAATCTAAAGAAAAATTATTCAATTTGTAATTTTAACATTTTAGAAAAACAAGTCTCAAAAGATGGAACCGTGAAATATCTATTTGATGTATTAGATGGTGGTAATGCAATAGAAACTGTGCTTATGGAGTATAAGCATGGAAGAACAATATGCGTATCATCTCAAATAGGTTGTAAAATGGGATGCAAATTTTGTGCTTCAACGGGAATAAAATTTATAAGAAGCTTATCTTCACGGAGAAATAGTAGAACAGCTTCTAGCTGTAGAAAGAGATTTAAAAATCAAAATATCAAATGTAGTTTTCATGGGTATTGGAGAACCATTTGATAACTTTGATAATGTAATGAATGCAATAGGAATAATAAATAATCCTAAAGGACTAGAAATAGGAGCAAGACATATAAGTATATCAACCTCAGGAATTGTTCCAAAGATAAAAGAAATAGCCAATAGAGATATGCAATGTACACTTTCAATATCATTACATCAGGCAACAGATGAAAAAAGAAGTAGCATGATGCCTATAAATAACAAATATAATATAAAAGAGCTAATGGAGGCTTGCAGATATTATATAGAAAAGACTAATAAAAGAATTTCTTTTGAGTATGCTTTGGCAAAAGATAGAAATGATAATATGGAAGATGCAGAAGAACTTGCACAGTTATTAAAAGGAATGCTATGCCATGTAAACTTAATACCAATAAATAAAATAAAAAATCGGAGAGTTCTCAAAAAGTACAAATGAAAATATAATTAAATTTAGAGATTATTTAAACAGTAAAGGAATTACAGCAACAATTAGAAGGGAACTAGGAAGTGATATAGATGCAGCATGTCGGACAACTAAGGCGAAAAAGGGGTGAGGAAGTTTAAAGTATGAAGGTTTTGGCAAACACAGATAAAGGAAGAATAAGAGAGCAAAATGAGGACTATTACTATGTATCAGATGGGTTTAATAATTATGATATATATATGTTAGCAGATGGAATGGGACGGATACAAAGGAGGAGAAATTGCAAGCAAGCTTGCAATTGAAGCTGCAAGAGAATACATAGAAGGACATTTTAATGAAATAACTCATGAAAAAGAAGAAATATTAGAATTGATAAAACAAGCAGTAAATTATGCAAATCATGTAGTATTTGGTAAATCGAAAAATACGGATGAACTTAAAGGAATGGGTACTACTTTGGAAATTTGTTTAATATATAATAATAGAGCTTATATTGGACATATTGGAGATAGCAGAATATATAGAGTACGTGGCAAATTCATGAGAAAGCTTACAACAGACCATAGCTATGTACAAACATTAGTAAAAGATGGCACAATAACAAAAGAAGAGGCAAAACATCATCCAAAGAAAAACATGCTTATGAAGGCTCTTCGGATGTGCAGAAGATGTAGAGCCAGATGTAATGGTTAAAAATTTCCAAGATGATGATATAATTGTTATGACATCAGATGGACTAACTAATATGGTAGAAGAGACAAATATATATAATACAATAATAAATGACTTTGAAAATGCAGATAAAGTGTTAATTGACAAAGCAAATGAAGCAGGAGGAACAGATAACATAACGGTTGTTATAATTAAAAACTAGGGGAGTGAAGATATATGAACTTAGAAGGAAGAATGCTAGGAAATAGGTATGAAATATTAGAAAAAATAGGAAATCGGTGGTATGGCAACTGTGTATAAAGCAAAATGCCATGTCTTAAATAGATATGTTGCAGTTAAAGTACTAAAAGATGAATTTACAACAGATGATGAGTTTGTAAAAAGATTTAATACAGAAGCACAAGCAGTTGCAAGCTTAACACATCCAAATATTGTTTCTGTGTATGATGTAGGACAGGAAGGAGATTTGTATTATATTGTAATGGAATTAATACAAGGAAAAACTTTAAAAGAAATAATAACATCTGATGGTGCACTAAATTGGAAGTGGAGCATAAATATAGCAATACAAATAGCATCTGCATTAGAAACAGCACATAAAAATAATATAATTCATAGAGATATAAAGCCACATAATATAATAATTACAGAAGATGGAATTGCAAAAGTAACAGACTTTGGAATTGCAAAATCTGTCTCAAATTCCACAATAACTGCATTTGGTACAACTTTAGGGTCTGTACACTATTTTTCTCCAGAACACGCAAGAGGAGGATATACAGATGCAAAATCTGATTTATATTCACTTGGAGTAGTACTATATGAAATGGTTACAGGCAAAGTTCCATTTGATGCAGATACACCAGTATCAGTTGCTTTAAAACACATGCAAGAAACTCCAAAAGAACCGATTAATATAAATCCAGCAGTACCACTAGCTGTTAATAAAATAGCTATGAAAGCAATGAAAAAAGACCCTAATTTAAGATATAGTTCAGCAACAGAAATGCTAAAGGATTTAACACTTGCATTAAAAAATCCAGATGGAGATTTTGTTTCAGTATCTTTAACAGATGAGGATTTTCCAACTCAGGTAGTTCCTACATTGGAATATAAAGGTATTGAAGAAAAAATAAAAGAAAAAGATAAGAAAAATGGAAAAAAAGAAAACTTCTTTAAAAAGCACAAAACATTTACAATTATAATCATACTTGTATTATTATTTGTACTAAGTTTAGGAGGAACTTCTTTAATATTTAATATGACTAGAAATAAAGATGTTCAAGTACCAAACCTAGTAGGAGCAACAGTAGATGAAGTAAAAGAAAAATTAAAAGGAACTAAATTAACTTATGAAGTTATAGAAGAAAAATATGATGTTGAAATAGATGCAGGACTTGTAATTTCGCAAAATCCAGAATATAAAATAGATTATATGATAAAAGAAAATACTAACATTGGATTAGTAGTAAGTTTAGGGCAAAAGATAGTAAAAGTTCCTAAAGTTACAGGTATGGAAGAAGCAAAGGCAAAAGCTACATTAGAAGAGCAAGATTTAGAAGTAGTAGTTGTTGAAGAGTTTAATAAAAAGGTTGAAGCAGGATTTGTAATTAGTCAGGATGTAGAACCTGAAAAAGAAGTAGGAGCAGGCTCTACTGTAACAATAACAGTAAGTAAGGGAATAGAAGAGGCCTCTGTTCCAAATGTTGTTGGAAAATCACAAGCAGATGCTGTAAAAGAATTAACAGATGCAGGATTTACAATTACAGCAACCTTAACAGACCAAGATACAACAAAAGAAGATGGAACAATATTAAAACAAAGTTTAGATGCAGGAACAACAGTTGAAAAAGGTGCAAATATAACAATAACAGTAAACCAAATACAACAAATAGTTAATGCAACAGCAACAATTAATTTAAAATCTATAATGAATTACGTAGAGCAAAACACTAATGTTTCAGGTGGAGGTAGCACAGGAGGAAATACAAATACATCAAATAATGCAAAAACTGTTAGAGTAAAACTAGTAGTTGGAGACGATACAGTATATGATAAAAACCATAAAGAAAGTGAAACAAATATAAAAATAAATTTCTCTGGAATTGGAACAGTTACAGTAAAACTTTATGTTGATGATATATTAAAACAAACAAAACAACCAAATCTAAGCCGTGAAACAACAGTAACTTTTGAGTAAAATAATAAAAATAAAATGTAGGGGCGGCGTTTCACCGTCCTACATTTTGTAATTTTAAATTCGTATAATTGAATAATTATTAATAGTTACCATTATATAGTAACTAAATTAGTCTAAAAATGATTGACAAATCATTGAAAAGTGTGTATAATAAATATTATGGTAAAATCTTAATAGAGAGTAGGTGTGGCTATGCTTGCAAAATATTGGAAAAAAATAGGATTATTAATTGTAATAATTGCTTGTTTATTTAATGTTGTTGCAAAATTAGTTGCTAAAGTACCATATATGAAACAGCTAGAAGCATCAGCACAATATGTAGCAGAGCAAGAACAAGAAGAGAAAAAATAGTTAAAAATAATTACTAAATATATAAGGCAAGTTTGGGAAAGAGGTGAAATAAGGAAGTGAAAGAAGGAATACATCCAGAATTTACAGATTCAAAAATAACATGTGCATGTGGAAATGTAATAGAAACAAAATCTACAAAGAAGGCAATGTCTGTTGATATTTGTTCAAAATGTCATCCTTATTGGACAGGTAATTTAAAACAAAATACAACAGGTGGTAGAGCAGATAAATTTAAGAAAAAATATGGAATCCAATAAAAAAATCCCTTTTGGGGATTTTTTTATTGGATTTATTTTCTCCTAATTATTTGTTTTTTCTTTAAATACTTCTGCTGCAGCTCCAAGGCTTGATAAAGCAGTAGTTGCGTCAAATGGAACAAATACTTTATTTGCTTTTCCATCTGCAATTTCTTTTAAAGCTTCTAATGATTTAATTTGAACTAATTTCTCATCTGGTGATGATTTCTTAATTGCTCCATAAACCATTTCAATTTCTTTAGCTTTAGCTTCAGCAACTTTTCTTATAGCGTCAGCTTCACCTTCTGCACGTCTAATTCTAGACTCTTTATCAGCGTCAGCAGCAAGAATTGCAGCTTCTTTTTGACCTTCAGCTATTGTAATTGCAGACTGTCTTTCTCCTTCAGCTTGTAAAATAGCAGCTCTTTTATTTCTTTCTGCATTCATTTGTTTTTCCATTGCATCACGAATATCTGCAGGAGGTGTAATGTCTTTTATTTCAACTCTATCTACTTTACATCCCCATTGGTCTGTTGCTTCATCAAGAATAACTCTTAATTGGTCATTTATGGCATCTCTTGAACTAAATGTTTGGTCTAAGTCCATTTTACCAACAATATCACGAATAGTAGTAATTGATAAATATTCAATACCTTTTCTTAAAGACTGAATTTCATAAACAGCTTTTGCAGGGTCTGTAATTTTATAGAAAACTACTGTATCTATTGATATAGTAACATTATCTTTTG
>CANSWM010000010.1 GCA_947650745.1 uncultured Clostridium sp.
TATGATATAGTTTATATAAGATTTTATATAAGGAGATTATGTTATGGAATTGGTTTATAAGAAAATCCCTATGACAGATAAAGAACAATTATTTAATTTAATTGATATCGTTTTAAATGGGTTGGAAGACCCATCATATTTTATACCATATGAAAAATGGGAATTTGATAGTATGTTTGATGAAGTTAACTATGCCCCATTATATGGTGCTTATGACGAAGATAAATTAGTTGGCATGGCTCAGCTTTATGTTTCTCAGGATATGTTAAAAGATTTTAAAAAGGAATTTAATCTAAATGAATATACAGTTTGTGAACTTGGAGGAAATCTTGTTTTACCAGAATATCGTGGTCAAGGTATTACTACTAAATTACAAACAATTGAGTTGGATTTAGCTAAGAAACTAGGTTTTGACTATATAATTTCAATGGCTCATCCAAATAACATTGGAAGCTGTAAAACCTTGGAAAGAATCGGTTTAGAGTTTGTAAAAGAAACTACTCTATCAAATGGATTTTTAAGAAAATTATATATGAAACAACTAAAAGTTCCAGAATATTTTGATTTACTTGATGAAAATGGAAATCTAACAGGAGAAAAAAAATTAAGAGCTTATGTACATAGAGATGGAGATTGGCATAGAGCTGCTCACATATGGGTTATTAATGAAAATGGAGACATTTTATTACAAAGGAGAAGCCCTACAAAAGATAGTAAACCTAATATGCTTGATGTTTCATGTGGCGGTCATTTATCCAGTGGAGATTCACCTATAGATGGAGCATTAAGAGAATTAAAAGAAGAATTAGGTATTGATGTAACCCCTGATGAATTAGACTTCATTAAAACATTAAAAATTTGTACAAGGCCTACTACTACTTTTATTAATAATGAATTTTGTGATATGTATGTTTTAAGAACTACTAAAAAAATAGATGATTTAAAATTTCAAGAAGAAGAAATTTCTGAAATTTTTTATGTTCCATATAATAAATTTAAAGAAATGGTCAAAAACAAACAACCAGACTTAGTAGCACAACCTATAGAAATTGAAATATTGTTCGATATGTTTGATAAAGAATTTGATAATATCTAAAATAAATTGCCTCCTGGCATAGCCAAGAGGCAATTTATTTAATACATTCCTTCCATTCCGGCTCCCATTCCCGCATCATGTGAACCGCATCCACATTTTTCTTCTTTTTTGTCTGTTACTATACTCTCTGTTGTAAGTACCATTGAAGCAATGCTTGCTGCATTTTGTAAAGCACTTCTTGTAACTTTTGTTGGGTCTACTATTCCTATTTTTTTCATATCTACGTATTCTTCTTTGCTTGCATCAAATCCAAATCCGTCTGCACTTGATTTTACTTTTTCTACTACTACTGCTGGTTCTAATCCTGCATTTATTACAATTTGTCTTATTGGTTCTTCTAATGCTTTAAGCACTATATTTCCCCCTAGTCTTTCATCTTCTTTTAATTCTTTTACAACAGTTTCTACTTTTGGAATAATATTTATATATGCTGTTCCTCCTCCTGCAAGTATTCCTTCTTCAACAGCAGCTTTTGTTGCAGCTAAAGCGTCTTCTATTCTTAGTTTTTTCTCTTTCATTTCTATTTCTGTTGCTGCTCCAACCTCTATTACTGCAACTCCTCCTGCAAGTTTTGCAAGTCTTTCTTGTAATTTTTCTTTATCAAATTCACTTGATGTCTCACTTATTTGTTTCTTTATTTGATGTACTCTATCAGCTAGTGCATCTTTATCTCCTGCCCCATCAACTATTACTGTATTTTCTTTCTGAACTTTTACTTGTCTTGCTCTTCCTAATTGTTCTATTGTAACATCTTTTAGTTCTAAGCCTAAATCAGATGTAATTACTTCTCCTCCTGTAAGTATTGCTATATCTTCTAGCATTTCCTTTCTTCTATCTCCATACCCTGGGGCTTTTACTGCAACTACATTTAACACTCCTCTTAGTTTATTTAAAACTAAAGTTGATAATGCCTCATTTTCTATATCATCTGCTACTATTACAAGTTTCCCTGATAATTGCATTAGATTTTCTAATAATGGTAATATTTCTTGAATATTACTTATCTTTTTATCTGTTATTAGTATATATGGTGTATCAAATACTGTTTCCATTTTTTCTGTGTCTGTTACCATATATGGTGATACATATCCTTTATCAAATTGCATTCCCTCTACTACATCTACTTTTGTTTCTGATGTTTTGCTTTCTTCTAGTGTTATTACTCCATCTTTTGAAACTTTTTCCATAGCGTCTGCAATTAATTCTCCAACTTCTAAATTATTTGCTGAAATGCTTGCAACTCTTGCTATATCTTCTTTTCCATTTACAGGTGAGCTTATTTGCTTTAATGCCTTTACAGCTACATCTACTGCTTTATCCATACCTCTTTTTATTGCCATTGGGTCTCCTCCCGCTGCAACATTCTTTACGCCTTCTTTTATCATTTTTTGAGCAAGTACTGTTGCTGTTGTTGTTCCATCTCCTGCAACATCATTTGTTTTTGTAGATACTTCTTTTACAAGTCTTGCTCCCATATTTTCATATGGGTCTTCTAATTCTATTTCTTTTGCTATTGTTACTCCATCATTTGTTATAAGTGGAGCTCCAAAGCTTTTATCTAATACTACATTTCTTCCTTTTGGTCCTAATGTAACTTTTACTGTATCTGCTAATTTATTTACACCTTCTAATAATTTTTTTCTGGCATCTTCGCCATAAAGAATTGTTTTTGCCATAACTTTCAAATTCCTCCTATACTATTCTACTTTTGCAAGGATATCTGATTGTTTAACTATAATGTATTCCTCGCCCTCATATTTTATTTCTGTTCCTGAATATTTGCTAACTATTACTTTGTCTTTTTCTTTAATATACATTTCTACGTTTTCTCCATCTACTTTTCCACCTGGCCCTACTGCAATTACTTCTGCTATTTGTGGTTTTTCTTTTGAGTTTGCTGATAGGATAATCCCTGACTTTGTTGTGTCTTCGCTTTCGCACATTTTTATTAATACTTTGTCACATAATGGTTTTATCATCATTCATACCTCCTTCATATTAGCACTCGTTATTTCCGACTGCTAATATAATTTATACCTTTTTTTAGAAAATGTCAATAGTATTTATAAATTTTATTATTTTTCTATTCTTGGTAATCTAATTGCTAATCTACATAAGATTTCGTTAGTAATTGTTTGCGCTTTTTCAGATAATTTTTCAGATGATAATTTTCTATCTTTACCATCTATTATGTATACTTCATTTCCTATTTCTACATTATCTATATCAGAAACATCTATTACCAATTGGTCCATACAAATTCTGCCCAATACTTTTGCATATTTACCATTTACCTTAACTAACATTTCTTTATTTGATAAATTTCTTGGTATTCCATCTGCATATCCAATAGAAACTGATGCTATTTTTTGTGTTTTAGTTGCAGTATATGTTCTTCCATAACTAACACTATCATTTTCATTTATATCTTTAACACTAGTAATTCTAGCCTTTAGTGATAATACTGGCTTTAAATCTAATTTATTTACTACATAAGAATCTACGCTGCTATTTACACCATACATCAATATTCCCATTCTTACATAGTCATAATTTTCTCTTTTGTAGTTAATTGTTCCATAGCTACTTTGAATATGTACTTTTCCTACGTTATAGCCCTTCTCTTTTAATTTTATTATTGTTTCATTAAATCTATTAATTTGATTATTTGTAAATTCTATGTCTTCTTCTTTTTCAGAATCAGCCACGCATAAATGACTAAAAGTTCCCAAAATATTTAGTTTTTGATTTTCATATATTTTAGATAATTTATCAAAATCATCATATTTTTCACCAATACGGTTCATTCCTGTATTGATTTTTATATTGCATTTTAACTTTTCTTTAAGTTCTAATATTTTTATTTTTTCAGAATAATTAAAGTCAACGATAGTTTGGATTAAGTTATATTCTATAATATATTTTAAATCTTCAAAATTTGTATATCCTAATACTAAAATATTTCCTTTTATATTATTTTTTCTTAGCTCTATTCCTTCTTCTAGAGTTGCTACTGCAAAATCGCAAATTCCAATACTTTCTAATTTTTTCGATATTATTACACTATCATGACCATAAGCATTTGCTTTTACTACTGCCATTATTTTAGTTTTTGTAGGTATAACTTTTTTTATTTCATTAATATTATGCTCTAAATTATTTAAGTCAACCTCAACCCACGCTCTATCTTTTAAAAATTCATTTTCCTTATTCATGATTACATCTTCTTTCTAATCCAAGATTTATCAGCCTATCTATTACTTCTTCAAATGATATTCCTATTTGTTTTAGCATACTCGGATATCTTGAATGTGAAGTACATCCTGGTATAGTATTTACTTCATTAAATACTATTTTATTATCTTTTGTGTAAAACATGTCAACTCTCGCAAATCCTTCACAGCCCAATATTTTATAAATCTCAAGTGCTACTTTTTTTATCTTTTTTCTTTCTTCTTCTGGTATTCTTGCAGGTAAGTGTATTTGACTTGTTTTTAAGTTATATTTTTCAAAATAGTCAAAAAATCCCTCTTTTAATTCTATTTCATCTACTTCTCCTATTGTCAAGTCATTATTTCCAAGCACTGCACATCCTACTTCAAATCCATCAATATTTTCTTCTATGATAATTTTATCATCAAACTTAAATGCTTCTTTAACCGCTTCTTCTAGTAATTCTTTCGAAGAAATTTTTGTAATTCCAAAAGAAGAGCCTGCTTTAAGCGGTTTTACAAATAATGGATATTTTAAATTTGCAATTTTTTCTTCTATATCTTTTAAAGAATCTTGTTTACTAAATAAATATGAAATTGGTGCAAGTAATCCTTTTGAAAGTACTAGCTCATGTGCTAGATACTTATCCATACATATTGCAGAAGACGTCATATCGCATCCTACATATGGAATTCCTGCAAGTTCAAGTAATCCTTGTAATCTACCATCTTCTCCATTTTTTCCATGTAGTACAGGAAATACTATATCTAATCTTATAATTTCTCCTGTTTCTAAATCTATAATTCCATGGTCACTTCTATTAGATGATATTGTTATCTTTTTTACATTAATATCATCAAACCATTCATTTTTTTCTATTTTATCTATATCTCCATTATATAAATATGTATCTCCCTCTTTTGTAATTCCTATCATTAGTACTTCATATTTATCTTTATTTATATTTTTAATAACGGATGTTGCTGATACAAGTGATACATCATATTCACTAGAACATCCTCCAAATATTATTGCAACTTTTGTTTTCATATATATTTATCTCCTTTTTTCATTTGGCTCTTTAATTTTTTTATCTTTTTACTTTTTTTGCAGCTTTTACAAGTCCTACAAATAAAGGCTGTGGCTTATCTGGTCTTGATTTAAATTCTGGATGAAATTGTCCTGCTATAAAGTATGGATGTTTTGTATATTCTACTATTTCTACAAGTAATCCATCTGGTGATGTTCCTGAGATTTTTAATCCCTTTTCTTCTACAACATCTCTATATTTGTTATTAAATTCATATCTATGTCTATGTCTTTCTGATATTTCTTCTTTTCCATATAATTTTTTAGCTAAGCTTCCTTCTTTTAATACACATGGGTATGCTCCAAGCCTCATTGTTCCACCTTTTTTTAATACGTTTTTTTGTGTTTCCATTATATGTATTACTGGGTTTTGCGAAGTTTCATCAAATTCTTCTGAGTCTACATTGTTTAGTCCTACAACATTTCTTATAAATTCTACAACTGCCATTTGCATACCAAGGCATATTCCAAGAAATGGAATATTATTTTCTCTTACATATTGTATTGCAGTTATTTTTCCTTCTATACCTCTATTTCCAAAGCCACCTGGAACTACTATTCCTTGTACATCTTTTAATTTTTCTGCTACGTTTTCTTTTGTTATTGTTTCTGAGTCAATATATTTTATATCTATATTTACTTTATTTGCATATCCACCATGTCTTAGGCTTTCAGCAACAGATAAATATGAATCTTCTAGTCTTACATATTTTCCTACTATTGCAATTTTTACTTTTTCTTTTCCTATGTTTCTTATGTTTTCTATCATATCTTCCCAAGGTTTGTTATTTGGTTCTATATTTTCTAACTTTAAATGTTTACAAACTGCAGTTGCTAGTCCTTCTTCTTCTAACATTAGAGGTACTGCATATAGGTTATCTGCTGTTAAGTTTTGTATTACACATTCTTTTCTAACATTACAAAATAGTGCGATTTTTTCTTTCATGTCTTCTTGCATTTTATGTTCGCTTCTACAAACTAGTATGTCTGGCTTTATACCAAAAGACTGAAGCTCTTTTACTGAATGCTGAGTTGGCTTTGATTTTAGCTCGTTTGAGCCATATATATATGGAAGTAGTGTTACATGTATGTATATTACATCTTCTTTTTCTTGTTCTAACCCAATTTGACGTATTGCTTCTATGAATGCTAAGCTTTCCATATCTCCAACTGTTCCACCAAGTTCTGTTATAACAACATCTACATCTGTATTTTCGAAGCTATATATTCTTTCTTTTATTTCGTTTGTTATATGAGGAATTACTTGTACTGTTTTTCCTAAATAATCTCCTCTTCTTTCTTTATTTATTACACTTTGATAGATTTTTCCTGAAGTTACAGATGAATTTTTACTTAAGTTTTCATCAGTAAACCTTTCATAATGTCCGAAGGTCTAAGTCTGTTTCTGCTCCATCATCTGTTACAAATACTTCTCCATGCTCATATGGGCTCATCGTTCCTGGGTCTACGTTTATATATGGGTCAAACTTTTGATTTGTTACTTTATATCCTCTGTTTTTTAGTAATCTTCCGAAGTGAAGCTGCTGTTATTCCCTTTCCTAATCCTGATACTACTCCTCCTGTAACAAATACATACTTTTTACTCATAATACTACTTTCCTTTCTCATTTTATCCCATATTTTATGACTTTTTTAGAAACAATAAAAAAAAGATTAAAATTACTCGCCCGAAAATAGGGGTTTTTTTTTAATCTACTGTAATATAATAACATCTTTTTTTACAAAATGCAACATATTTTGGAAAAGATTTATGGAAAAGTTTAAAAATGAGAATGTAGACTATTCATTTCTACATTCTCATAAATTAGTATTTAATTTAATATTAATGAGAAAACATATGCTATCATGTATCATTACACATAAAATTGGCCCATTCAGTTAAGTCAGCTACATATTGTCCATTTTTTACTTCACCTATTTCATATTCTTGCCCTTTTGCGTATTCTTCTGCTCCTTTACTTGTTTTTCCTATGATGTTATGATTTGTAACTGTAAGTATTGTTACTGCTGCTAGTATTATTATTGTTATCATTAATGCTACTAGTGTCATTCCTTTTTCTTCTCTTCTTTTTATTTGATTTTCTCCCTTCATTCTTTGGTTTACTATTTTATTATATATTTTGCATATATGTTTTCTAAATAAAATGCAGGGCTTTAGGATGTATTTAGTTTGCATAATTGCTTTTTCTCTTTTTATTTTTATGTATTAAAAAAACGCCTTTGGAGCAGCGGGAGGCCGGACGCCTCCCCTACAAAAGCATTTTTTATTTTAGTGTTGTATTTTAATCTTATTGTTTATCTTTTTTATTTTATTAAAATAGATGTCTTACAAATAAATACTACAATTAGTACTCATTTATAAAACATCTAGCCCCCATTGTAGATGTATTTTATCAAATACTGTTTAAACCTAATACTTTATCATATTGTTCGTTTTTCATTTTTAAAGATGAATATAAAGTTTCGATATCTGAGTGAATGCTTTCTCTGTCATTTTTGCTTTCTTGAAATAAAGCTTGAGTATCTTCTCTTATACTGGTATGTTCTCTGCTGTTTATTTCTCTTAAGTCTTTAATTTCTTTTCTTAATTCGTTTGTAGCATTGAATATAGCTTTTCTTAAGTCAAAAGATACACTATCTAGCTTTTTATCGAACTCTTCTCTTAAACTAGAAGTTGCTTCTTTTATTTCTTTACGAAGTTCTTCTTTTAAGCTAAGATTTGCTTCTTTCACTTCTTCTAGAATATCCTTTTTTAGGTTACTCATTTGATTTGTAAGTATTTTAAACTGTTCATCATTCATTATTCTCACCTCACATCCCTTTATTAATATGTTCGTATTTTATCATATAGTAAAATATATTGCAAGTGCTAATACATAATTTTTATAAATTTTATCATATTTTTTAAAACTCCTCATACTATTTGGTATAAGGAGTTTATTTATATGTTTGTTTATAATGTAAAAGTCAATTCTAAAAAAGCTTTTAAGCTTATTTTCACATTAATGATTATTGTAGGAATAGTTATTTGTGGTTTTACTGTTTATAGGATAATTTTCAAAAGTCAAAGCACAAATTCAGATGGTATTTATCAGATTACTTCTAATAATTATACTAATATTTTAAAATCTGTACATGACGATATCGATACCTATGTTGGCCAAAAGATTAGCTTTTCTGGATATGTTTATAGAGTTTACGATTTTAGCAACACTCAGTTTGTTCTTGCTCGTGATATGGTTATAAGTTCTGATTTTCAAACTATGGTAGTTCGGTTTTCTTTGCTCTTGTGAAAATGCAAGTAATTTTAAAGATGGCTCATGGGTTAATGTTGCAGGGAAAATAACAAAAGGGTATTATCATGGAGACATACCCATAATTGAAATAGATAAAATTGAAGAAGTTAGTAAACCATCGGATACCTATGTATACCCACCAGATGACTTTTACATTCCAACTTCTAGCCTACTATACAATAATTCTTAGTAGACTTTGTTAAAACTTCTCTTCCGTTCTTTACATACTAAAACTGTATCTTCTATTCTAACACCAAACTTACTAGGAATGTATACTCCTGGCTCTATGGCAATTACCATATTTTGTTTCAAATTTCTATCATTTTTATATGAAATAATAGGGTCTTCATGTACATTCATTCCTATTCCATGACCTAGTGCATGCATTAGGTCATATCCATTTACCTTTAAATTTCCTTCTGTTATTCTTGATATTATTTTTATAGATGCACCATCTTTTACTTCATTTAAAGCAATTTCTTGATTATCTAATACCAAATTATATACATTTTTTATATTTTCATTTATATAATCTACAAATATTGTTCTTGTCATGTCTGAGCAATATCCATTATAGCTACACCCCATATCTATTGTAATTACATCTCCTGACCCTATTTTTCTATTACTTGGTGTAGCATGTGGCATTGAAGAATGTTCTCCGACTAGCTACTATTGTGTCAAATGCAGGAACTGCCCCATTTGCTTTAAAAAAATTTTCTATTTCTCCTGCAATTTGTATTTCTGTCATTTCTTTTTTTATATAACTTAAAAGATGCGTAAAACAATTGTCTGTAATTTGACATGCTTTTTTTATATATTTTATTTCATCTTCATCCTTTATTTGTCTTTGTTTTTCAATAATGCCTTCTGTTTCTACCAAAGAATGTATTTTATATTTTGGCATTATTTCTTTATATTTTGCATAAGTTACATAGTGTTCTTCAAAACCTACATTTTCACAAAACATGAAAAAGTTTTCATAATCTTCTGGTGCAAGTTCTCTAATATTTGTTACTATTATTTCATCATCTATTGTAAGTGTACTTTGAACTTTTTCTATATATCTATCATCTGTTAGATAAAAGTTTTCTTTTAAAGTTAATAGTAAAATTCCTTCAGCGTCAATATTACTTAAGTAATTTACATTTACTGGATTTGAAACTATCATCCCGTGAATATCTTGATTTTTTAAATTATTTCTAAGCCATGTTATTCTATCATTCATCTTTACAATAGACCTCCTTTGTTTACTTAGGCCAAGCCAAGTGTAAATATTTTTGCAAGTACAAAAAAGATTATACTAAATGGAACTAGCATATTAACAAAGCATGCTACTACTATAAATGGGCCAAATGGGATATACTCGTTTTTCTTTTTTATCTTAGTTGCAAGTAAAAATACGCTTATAATAGCTGCAAATAAAAATGCCATAAGTGTTATTGTAATAATATTTGTGAAACCAAAATATAGCCCTAATGCACCCATAAATTTTACATCGCCAAATCCCATAGCTTCTTTTCCTGCAATTAGTCCTCCAATTAATGTTATAAGAAGAAAAACACCTCCTCCGTACTGCTAAGCCAAGAAGAGCATTTGTCATTAAGTTCATATTATACATTCCAGATACAATACATGAAGCAAGTCCTACTTCGAATATGCTTAAATTTAATCTATTTGGTATTATCTTATGTTTATAATCAATTACAAATGCCGCAATAAGCATTGGAGTTAATATGGTGTATTTTATAAGTTGTAAATTTGTTAAAAATTGATTTTTTATTCCATGCATTACAAGCAATGCTAGATATAATATTACTGTTATAATAATTAAAGAATAATCTATCTTAAATTCTGTAAAAAATTCTTTTGTTATAACTTTTTTATGCTCTGGCATTCTTTTAATACACCAACTAGAAATTTGCCCTGCAATTATCCCAAGGATGCAAAATAATACATAAAAAAGTATATGTATATTGTAAAGATACATTTGTTATTTTCCTCCGTTTCCTTTTTTTAAGTATCTTCTAATAATCCATTCTTCAAATGGTCTTTTTACTCTTGTCATAAATATGTCTTTCTTGTCTATTGGTTTTGTAAGTATTGAGTACATCCCTGCTCTATTTGCTCCTATTACATCTGTAAATATTTGGTCTCCGAGCAACAGCTATATTTTTTGCTTCTAACTTTAGTTCTTTTTTTATTTTCATAAATCCTTTTCTAAATGGTTTTTTAGCAAACATGATATAAGGCATGTCTAATTCTTTTGCAACTTTCTCTACCTTTTCTTTTTTATTTGTATTTGATAATATATAAAATTTTATGCCTTGGCTTTTTAAATTATTACACCATTTATCTACTCCGATTTAATAAGTTTTTGTCAAAGTCTATTAGTGTATTATCTATATCTAAAATTATAGCTTTCAAATTGTTTTCTTTTAAGAACTCTATTGTTATTTTTGTTACATTTTCCAAGTATATTTTTGGATAAATTTGCATGTGTTTTTTTCTCCTTAAAATTCTAGTACTATTCTATCAGCAAATAACTATTTTTGTCAAATAATATTTACAAAGTCTAAATCTTATTATATAATTTTTTATATATTAGGAATTTTCGCTGCGAAGAAAGTAGAAGAGTTCCGTACCAGATAATTATGGCGAGTGTTGCAATTTCTTTGTGACTTTATTGCTTAGAAATTGTTAAGTCGGTTTTTTAATAAAACATATGATAAAAAGTATTTTATGGAGGAATATATGGAAAAAACAGATGAAATAATAAAATCTGTTAAAATTAATGATAAATTTTTGAGCTCTAAAAAGCATAATTGTAAATTATACCCTATATATAAGATGTTTTCATGGGATTTATTATTTTATTACCCTATTATATTTTTGTTTTTGACACAATCAAAAGGTTTTTCTGCATCAGACGTGCTAATTGCTGATGCATTTTATAGAATTTTTAAGCTTATAAGCCAAATTCCATGTGTAAACATTGCAGAGAAAATTGGCTTAAGAAAAAGTATAATTGTAGGAAATATATTAGTTTCTATTAGTATCTTTGGCTTGCTTATATCAAATAGTATAAAACATGTTATAATTTCAAATGCAATTATGGCATTTGGTTATTCTTTAAAAGACCTTTGTGATTGTGGACTTCTTCGTAATTCAATAACTGCAAAAGAACACCCTGGCACAGCTTTTACAAATTTAGATGGCAAAGGTTCTGCCTATTACTACTATTTTGAAGCTGTAACTTCTATTAGTTGTGGGTTTTTATTTGTTTTTAACAATTATTTACCCATGATTTTATGCTTGTTAATGTGCTTGATTTCATGTTTATTAGCATACAATTTTAAACCTTATGAGGAACAAAATAGAAAGCAAAAATTAGAAGAAACTGGTAATTACATAACATATATAAAAGATTTAAGAACTGCTTTTAGAAATATTTTTGGCTCAAGTAGATTAAAAGCTTTATTTGTATTTTCTGGAATGTTTGCAGCTTTACTAGCTCTTCGTTCTACAATTGCAAGCAGTCTTTTTACAGAAATAGGTATTAAAGAAGAATATTTTGGAATTATTTTTGCTGTTTTAACTTGTTTTTCTGCTATCGCTTCTAAAAATCAAAACTTTTTCCATAAAACATTAAAAAATAAAGTATTAACCTATTTTTCACTTACTTTTTCTGGTTCTTGCATTGTTATAGGTTTAGTTTCATTATTTAGTCACAATTTTACTTTTACAATAATTGTTATTCTTACTCTTTATGCTATTCAATATATTATAAAAGGACCTTACTATACTTTATTAAAAAGATATTTAAATAGCTTTTCTAGCTCTTCTATGTCTACAAAAATTTACTCTGTAAATACTCTTATAGAAAGCTTATTTAGTGGAATTATGTGTTATCTTGCTTCATTATTATTAGAATTTACTTCAACAAAGTGTGCAATAGCAATGCTTGGATGTGTGTTCTTTATTGTATTTATATTAGTATTAGATTATATGAAAGATAAAATTGGTCTAAAGCCAGATGAATATAAGAAATCAGATATTAATTTTACAGAAGTTCATTAAATTTGTAACAAAATCATCCCAAAAGCAAAATTGCTACTATATAAAAAAACCTTCAGCCTTAAGCCGAAGGTTTTTATTATATTAATTATAATTAATTATTAACTAATTCTTTTAATGCTTTTCCAGCTTTGAATACTGGAGCTTTTGATGCAGGTATTTTGATTTCTTCTTTAGTTTGTGGGTTTCTTCCTTTTCTAGCTGCTCTTTTTCTTACTTCGAAAGATCCAAATCCAACTAATTGAACTTTATCTCCTTTAACTAATGCTTCTGTTATAACTTCTGTCATAGCGTTTAAAGAAGCTTCTGCACTTTTTTTAGTTGCTCCTGTCTTAGCAGCTATTGCTGCGATTAAATCAGATTTGTTCATTTACATTACCTCCTATAAAGTTTCATTTATGTAGATTTTAAGCATCTACTAATATGAATATTCGTCAAATTTCTTTAAAATCCTTCTTTTTTTACATTAATTTTTTCGCTAAAGTGCTAGAAATTAGTTGTGTTTCCATTTTTTGTCTATTTGTATGTTCTGTTTTTTCTTAGCAATTATCTATATACTCCAAGTCTTTCAAGGGCTTTACAGATTTTAGCTCCGTATGGTATCATTGTAAGTTCTTCTTTTGTAAATATTTTTAATGCTATAACAGATATTATATATATTATAATTGCAAATAAAATTGAAATTATTGTTGCTATTTTTTCTATTCCTAATATTCCGGTTTAAGATACTAAATAATGTATAAGAGCATATACACATTATAATTGTTGCAAATAATGGTTTAATAATGAATTTGCCTGGCTTTAGATTTAATTTTATTGTCTTTTTTAATATCATGTAACTTACTAAAAATACTACTATATTGTTCAAATTAGACCCTATTGCTGCTCCATTTACTCCAATTTCTGGTATCTGTATTAAGATTATATTTGATATTATTTTTACTATAAGTCCTGCAATTCCTGACAACGCTGGAACCATTATCTTGCCTAATCCTTGAAGTGCTCCATTTGCTGTTTGAGCAAGTACTGAAAATATTATTGTAAATGAGCTTATTTGCAATAATACTGCACCTGTTGTCGCATTTGGGAATATTAGATTTATTATAGGCTGCGCAAATACTGCCATCCCAAATGTAAATGGTAGCCCTATAATCATTGTAAGTAGCATCGATAATGATATTCTTTTTTGTGCGCTTAGTTTATCTCCTCTTGCAATTGCAGAAGATACTGTTGGAACTAATGCTGTTGAAAACGCAACATTAAATGATAATGGTAATGTTATAAGTGTATCCACTTTTCCGCTAAGTATACCATATTGTATTTTTGCTTCGCTTTCTGATAAGATATTTTTTAGGTATCTTATTACTGTCATAGAATCTACATTCTTATTAAGAGTAGACATTATGGCACTTATAGTTATTGGAAATGATACATAGATGATCCTTTTTACAATTGAAATTCCACTTTCTGGTTTTATTCTATTTTTATTTACCACATGACGTTTTTTATTTCTTTTATATAATTTATAATATAGACCTAAATATCCAAAGCTTAATATAACTGATAAGGTTGTTGCTAAATTTGCTCCTGCTGCCATAACTGTTACATTGGTTCCATAAATTAATACTACAATTTCTACAACTGCAACTGTAAGTAATGTTTTAAATATCTGCTCTAGTGTTTGAGATTTTGCTGTTGCAGATATTCTATCTCTTCCATTAAAGTATCCTCTCATAACCGAAGCAATACTCACAAAGAATATTGCAGGTGCAAGTGCAACTAATGTTAGCTCTGTTTCCGGTATTTGTAAAATTACATTTGATATGTAACCTGCTCCAAAAAACAAGCATAAAGTTCCAAATAGGCCTATCATGCCGAATGTCATAAGACCAATTTTTAATATTCTATCTGCACCTTTTTTATCTCCAACTGCAACTTTTTCTGATACTAATTTTGATATAGCATTTGGAACACCAATTGATGATATTGTAAGAAGTATTGCATATATCTGGTATCCTCCACTATATATCGCATTACCTTCGTCGCCAAATCCCTCTCTATTTGTAAGGTATACTCTATAAATAAATCCAAGTAGCTTTATTAGTACTTGTGATACCATAAGTACTAACACACTCTTCATAAATCCCTCTGATTTATTATTTTTCTTCTCCGCTTTAACTTGCATTCTTATTTAATCCTTTTTTTACTAAATATATTCTTAATTATATTATTATATTTACCAAATTTCAATATTTTAAAAAAATTTTAATCTATCCCTTTAATAATTCAGTATTATTCTAGTTCTATATTATATTTTTCTAGCCATAGGTCAAATTCGTATAGGTATGCTATAAGTTGTGGCTTTGTCATTAGTTGACCGGTACCATGGTAGTATATCTTCGTCTTTGCTATCTAGTAGTTTTTCTATTTCTTCTATATTAAATATTTTATACATTTTGCTTTCTTTGTTTTCTAGTCTTTTTCTTAGAAGTTTTGTTACTTCTTCTTTAAATTTTGGATGGTGTGTTTTTGGATATGGGTTTTTCTTTCTGTTTAATACTTCTTCTGGTATTTCTCCTTTGAATGCTTCTCTTAGTAAATATTTTTCTGTGTTGTTATTGTATTTATATTCAAATGGTAAGTTCCAAAGGTATTCTACAAGTTTTGTATCTGCAAATGGCACTCTTGCTTCTAATGTTGCATGCATTGTCATTCTATCTTTTCTATCTAATAAGCATTGCATAAAGTGTGTCATGTTAATATAAAATAGTCTTTTATCTTTTTTGTTTCTGTCTTCTTCTGATAACTCATTTATTGTATTTTTATATTCTTCTTCTACTATTTCTTTTAAATTAATTTCTTTTTGTAAATTTTCATTTAGAAGACTTTGTCTATATTCTAGATTATTTATCCATGGGAATAATTCTCTATCGTTTAGTTCTTTTCTATAAAACCATGGATATCCTCCAAAGAATTCGTCTGCGCATTCTCCGGCTTAGTATTACTTTATATTCCTTTGCAATTTCTTTTGAAAACCAAAGAAGCGATGATTCTATATCTGTCATTCCTGGATAGTCTCTTGCATATAAGCTTTCTTCTAAGTATTTTATAACGTCATCTTGTGTTATAACCTTGTATCTATGTTCTGTATTAAATGTTTTACTCATTATATCTATATAATGTTCATCCAATGACACTGTAAAGTCTGTTTTTTTGAAATATTTATCGTTTTCTTCATAGTCTATTGAATATGTTGTTAGCTTATCTTTTTTGTTTTTTGAAACTATAGCTGTAATTAAGCTTGAATCTAGCCCTCCGCTTAAAAGTGTTGCAATATCTACATCTGATACCATTTGTCTTTTTACTGAATCTGTAAGTAGTGTTTTTACTTTTTCTTTTGCTTCTTCAAATGTATCTGTACATTCTTTTGTCTCTACATTCCAGTATCTTTTTATTGTTATTTCTCCGTTTTTTACTTTCATATAGTGAGCAGCTCTTAGTTCATTTATTCCTGTAAATATTCCGCTTCCTAGTTTTTTTGATGGACCAAGTGCTAATATTTCTCCTAATGCTTTTTTGCTTAATCTTGGTTTTACTATTTCTGACTTTAATATTGCTCTTAGCATTGAAGCAAATACAAAGTTATTTTCTTTTTGACAATAATATAATGGTTTTATTCCAAATCTATCTCTTGCTAGAAATAATTCTTTTGTTTCTTTGTTGTATACTGCAAATGCAAATATTCCTTCCATTTTATCTAATATTTTTTCTTTGTATTCTATATATCCTTTTAATATTACTTCTGTATCTGAGGTTGTTTCAAATGTATATCCTTTTTTTATTAGCTCTTCTTTTATTTCTTGCGTATTGTATAATTCTCCATTATATATTATTACATATTCTTTGCTATACATTGGCTGATTTCCTGTTTCTAGGTCTACTATTGCTAGTCTTTTGTGTCCTAGCATTATATTTTCTTCAAAGTGATATCCTGTGTTGTCTTTTCCTCTGCATGACATTAATTCTAACATTTCTTTAAAGGTTTCTTGTTTTTCATTTAATTTTTCTTTTGAGTTTAGCCATCCACAAATTGCACACATTATTTGTTTCCTCCTTATTTTTGTTATTTGGGTATTTATTTTATCTATATTATGAGTGTTTTTGTTTGTGTGTAACCTTTTTTTCTAAAAATAATATTATATTACTAAAATGGAGGGTGCTATGAATATTTTGTTTTTAGGTGGAGATAAAAGATATAGGTATATTATGGAGGATTTATGTAAGGAAGATTTTGTGTGCCAGGTTGGATTTGACATTTCTAATCCTGATATTCATGAAAGCCATGTAGATGATATTGATTTGTCTAATTTTGATGTTGTATTGTTTCCTATAAGTGGGCTTAGTGATGATTTAGAAGTTAAATCTGAAAAGGGTAATATTTGTCTGCCATTATATATTTTTGATAGTTTGAATAAAGATGCTTTTGTTTTTACAGGTCTTAAGACTAAGAAGCTTTTAGATGTTATTCCAAATAATCAAATTATTAGTTTTTTTGATGATGATGAGGTTGAAAATGTTAATAATAGTTTGACTGTTGATGGTACTATTGATGATATTAGAGATAGAAAAAATGATAGTGTTTGTATTTTAGGATATGGTAACCTTGGTAAAGAATTATATTTAAGACTTTCACAAGCTGGAATTAAAACTTTTGTGATTTCAAGGCCGAAAGAGTTAATTTATAAAGATAAAGTTATAAATTATTATCCTTTAAATTCTCAAAATATTACTGAAGTTTTTAAAGTTTGTGATATTGTAATTAATACTATTCCTTATAATATAATACCTGAAGAAGCAATTTCAGGAGATTATGTGCCATATATTTTAGATATTGCATCTTTTCCTTATGGAATAGATCAAAAACTTGTTGAAAAATATAAAGATAATATTAAATATAATTTATACTTAGGTATTCCTAGTAAATTTGCACCTAAAGAGGCATCTGAAATTTTACTTAAGGTATTAAAGAAAGTGGTGAATAACAAATGAAGCTTGGAGTAGTAATTACTGCTTCTTTTTGTACTTTGAAAAAGGTGTTAGTCGTACTTAAGAGTTTAAAAGAAGAAGGTTATGATTTATATCCTGTCTTGTCTAATAAAGTTGTAGATTACGATACAAGGTTTGGTAAAGCCAAAGATTTTGTAAATGAGGTAGAAAGTATTTGTGAAAGGCAAATTGTAAAAGATATTGTTGAGGCTGAGAAGTTTGGTCCAATGTATAAAATGGATGCTATGGTTGTTCTTCCTGCAACTCGGTGATTTTATGGCAAAGATGGCGCATAGTATAACTGATAATGCTGCAAATTTAGCTGTTAAAGCAACCATTAGAAATCAAAAGCCAATTATCCTTGCTGTATCTACAAATGACGGTTTAGGCTTAAGTGGTGTAAATATTATGACTTTAATTAATTTAAAGAACGTGTATTTTGTACCTTTTGGCCAAGATGACTATGAAAAAAAGCCAAATTCTTTAGTTGCTCATTTTAATATGGTTATTCCTGCCATTAAAGAAGCAATTCAAGGCAAACAAATACAGCCTGTTTTAGTGGAGTATGAAAAGAAAGAATAAATAATTAAAAGCTCCAAATGGAGCTTTTAATTATTTATCTTAAATTTCATCTTACACTTCTTCATAAAATACTTTATATGTTCTATAAGCACTATAAATATCATACTTACTTGCAACCTCATATGGTGAATGCATTGATAGTACTGGTACTCCGCAGTCTATTACTTCTACTCCTTTATTTGCAAGGATATATGCGATAGTTCCTCCACCGCCTACATCTACTCTACCTAGTTCTGCTATTTGATATTGAATATCATTTTTCTCAAGTATTCCTCTAAGTTTTGCTATAAATTCTGCATTTGCATCAGAGCCTCCTGCTTTTCCTCTTGAACCTGTGTATTTATCAAAAGATATTCCATAAGCTGAATATGCACAGTTTGTTCTATCTGATACTGAGCCATATATTGGGTCATATATTACACCCACATCTGCTGATAACATGCTAGAATTGCAAAATACTTTATTTAATAGGTTTGGTCTATTTTCGCCTGATTTATTTAATAATTCTGCAACAAAATTATCAAATACTTCAGATTCCATACCAGTATTTCCCATACTTCCTACTTCTTCTTTGTCTGATAATATACATATTGCTGTTTTATCTTGTACTTTTGCTTCTAAAATTGCTCTTAAAGATGCATACGCACATACTTTATCGTCATGACCATATCCTGCTACCATTGATTTATCAAATCCTAAACTTTTTGCATTAAACGCAGGAACTAACTCTAGTTCTGAACTTAAAAAGTCTTTTTCATCTATTCCATATTTTTCATTTAGTATTTTTAATACATTTAGTTTTACTTTTTCTTTTACATCATCTCCACCATATGGCATGTTTCCAATAAGTAGATTTAAGTCTTCTCCGTTAACACCATCATCTAATTTTTTTTGTAATTGTTCTCTTGCAAGATGTGGAAGAAGGTCTGTAATTGTAAATATTGGGTCTTCTTCTTTTTCTCCTATATTTACTATTACTTTTTCTCCATTTGTTTTTACAATAACTCCATGAATTGCTAGAGGAATTGCTGTCCATTGATATTTTTTTATTCCTCCATAATAATGTGTATTAAAGTAAGCAAATTCTGTGTCTTCATATAATGGATTTGGCTTTAAATCTAATCTTGGTGAGTCTATATGTGCTCCAACTAAATTTAACCCTTCTTCTAGTTTTTTATTTCCAATTACAGCAATATACATGCTTTTTCCTCTGTTGCTATAATAAACTTTATCTCCTGCTGATATACTATTTACACTTTCTATATTTTTAAATCCATTTCTATCTAATACTTCTTTTGCTGAATTTACAAATTCTCTTTCTGTTTTAGATTTGTTTAAAAATTCAATATATTCATCTGAAAATTTAAAAATTAGTTTTTTGTCTTCATCTGTTGTTGTCTCCCATCCTGATTTTTTATTATTTGTAAGTTTCTCCTCTAGCATTTTTGCTTCTGATTTTTCCATACTTTTTTATCCTTCCTCTCTTATATTTCGCCCTAA
Organism: uncultured Clostridium sp.; assembly: GCA_947650745.1. GTDB lineage: Bacteria > Bacillota > Clostridia > TANB77 > CAG-508 > JAAWPK01. The sequence goes on from CANSWM010000010.1 coordinate 19,921, forward strand.
AGGCAATTTTTATTTATACTATACATTAAATCTAAATAATACAATATCTCCGGTCTTGCATAATATAGTCTTTTCCTTCTGAACGTAGTAGCCCTTTTTCTTTTACTGCATTCATTGAACCTTCTTTTATTAAATCATCATATGATACTATTTCTGCTCTGATAAATCCTCTTTGTATATCTGAATGTATTTTTCCTGCAGCCTCTGGTGCTTTTGTTCCTTTTTTTATTGTCCATGCTCTTACTTCTGGTTTTCCTGCTGTTAAAAATGACATAAGACCTAATAAATCATAACTTGCTTTTACTACTTTGTCTAATCCTGATTCTGAAAGTCCAAGTGCTTCTAGCATTTCTTTTTTGTCATTTCCATCTAACACAGATAATTCTTCTTCTATTTTTACACATAATGGTATAACTTCTGCATTTTCTGTTTTTGCATAAGATTTTACTTCATTTACAAATTTATCCGTATCTGCTGTGGATATCTGATTTTCGCTAATATTTGCTATATATAGTATAGGCTTTATTGTTAGTAAATATGCATCTTTTACAACTTCTAGTTCTTCTTCATTAAAATCTATTGTCCTTGCAGATTTTCCTTCTTCTAGAGTTTTCTTTACTTTTTCTAATACTTCAATTTCAAATGCATATTTTTTATCTGCTTTTAGCATTTTCTTTGCTTTTTCTATTTTTTTATCTACTGCTTCTATATCTGCTAAAATTAGTTCTAAATTTATTGTTTCAATGTCCCTAAGTGGTGAAATTCCGCCATCTACATGTACTACATTAGAATCTTCAAAGCATCTTACAACTTCACAAATACTATCTACTTCTCTTATATGCGATAAAAATTTATTTCCGAAGTCCTTCACCCTTACTTGCTCCTTTAACAAGCCCTGCTATATCTACAAATTCTATTACTGCATGTGTTGTTTTTTCTGGTTCATACATTTTTGTAAGATTATCTAATCTTTCATCTGAAACTGCTACCATTCCGACATTTGGCTCTATTGTACAAAATGGATAGTTTGCACATTCTGCCCCTGCATTTGTTATACTATTAAATAATGTACTCTTTCCAACATTTGGTAGTCCTACTATACCTATTTTCATTTTGATTTCATTCCTTTTTCTTTTATTTTGTGTTTATATTATATTTCGTTTTTTTAATTATTGCAAGTGGATTATACTAATTTTTATAATTGTTTAAATTAATATTTTGCTTTTATATGCACAAGGGCCCTCAGCATACGCTGAGGGCCCTTGGCATGAAAGAAATCTTATGCCTGCTCACAAACTACCTTGTCCAAGAGGTTTTGAACCTGAAGTTCTACAATCTTGTCTTTTCCCTCTTGCAGCTCTTCTTCGCTCTTTGTCTCACCTTCTTGGGCTATTTTTTCTTTTTCTGACTGCTTTTTCCTTGCTCTTATTTCAAGCTTATATGCAATAAATAGCCCAAACTTCCAGACACTTATTAGCAAAAACCACATGCTAATACCCATTGCAAAAAATCTCCACCCAAGAGTGAACCAAAAGTATTCCATATATTGTTCATGTGAAGTGAAATTCCTCTGGGGCTCTGATATCTCGTATTCTTTTGAGATTATTGCGGTTACTACTGCTTTAAAGAAGCCGTTTTCGATAATACATTGCAGTTTCGTTTTCTCATTCTCATAGGACGAATAATACTTGTCTAATGTTTCCTGAAGAGGTATGCTTTGAATCCCTGCCTCAGGTGTCACATATTCTGCTATTGTGGCTTCGATGTGCTCATAAATCTCATCAGAATATGTGTAGGCTCCATTACCTATCTGTTTTACCTGATACAAATAGGCTACAGCAATGCAGCCGACAAGCAAGAATACCATGAGCGCTTTCCCCAGCGTGTTTATGATGATGTTTTTTCTTCCATCTTCATACCAGGCTACAAAGTCCCATCTTACTCTTGCCCGTTTTTTGCTACTTCTTTCTTTCATTTTCTTTTTCCTCCTATAAACATTTTGTTTGTCCTGTGCTGCGATTAGATAATATTTGCAAAACAGGAGAATTATTTTTACGCTTAAGGTTTTACCTATAAGCTTATTTATTATATCATATATTTACAGAAAATGCCAGCTTATTTTTTAATTATGTATACCTATATATTTCTTTACATTTTTCGACAAACAAAAATGAGGTCTTCTATAAATAAATATAGTAAACCTCATTTAAATAAAATTTATTTGTTTCTTAAATTGCTTTAAGTTTTATTAATTCTTCTAATACAATTATAAACATTGCATGAGACCATGCAAGCCCTATTACCCAAGCAGCTTTCATTGTATTATTATCTACTTGTTCTGCTAAAAATCCGTGCTTCTGTTGCTGAATTTACTACAAATTCAAAGCATTCTTTTGCACTTCTTATATCGTTTACTCTTATATAGTATAAAGCCATCCATAGAGTTGCTATAACCCATGGTCTATCTTGTGTATAATGGTCCTCTTCAAATCTTAAATATCCTCCTGTATATGTTCTTAATGTCATATTGATTCTTTCTATTGTATTTGTTATTTTTTTCTCATTTGGCGAAAACATTTCAAATGGTGTAACTAAACCTAATATACTAATATCTATTTTATTGTCTTTTTCATTTCTTACAAAACTTTTCTTATCATTATCATAAAATTTATTTATTAAATATTTTTTTATGTCAGATATACTTCTTCTTAATCTTTCTTTCTCTTTTACAACATTTTCTTTTTTTAGTCTGCTATCTTCTGATTCTTCTAATGCTTCATAAACTCTAATCATCGAATTATATGCTGCAAATATACATGCTATAGAATATACTGATACTCCTTCATGCATTTCCCATAAATCATAGCTAACCTTTAATTCATTTTTTTCTTCTAATAAATCACTTACATACTTTTCTAAATATGATGTTGCCTTTTCAAGCATCTTTAAGTTATCTTTTAAGAATTTTTTATCTTTTGTTCTTGTATAATGGTCATACACACCATATATTACACTTGCTGTTTCATCAATTTGGTATCCCCAACATGGTGCAAGAGTTCCATCTGTAAAAAATCTTTGTTCCCACATTCCATTTTTTGATTGGGTTTTTTTGCAAAATACTTTATAAAATTTTTCTGTTTCTTTTTCCATTTTTAGGTAATCCTCAGCTTTTGTAATATATACTGCATCTCTTGGCCAACAATATGCATACCTTCCACATTTTGAAAATTCTTCATCTATTTCCATTGCAGCAGATATACCGCCTGTTCCGTGCATTTGTAAGAAGTGGATATAAAAGTATCGTTCTTTTATATATGTTATTTATTTTGTCTTTAATCTTAGTCCCATCACTTATTTCATGACTTATATGAGCTTTTAAATATTTTCTCCAATATTGTTTGGCATTTAAGTACTCTTTTTTTACATCTATTCTTCTTAATTCATCTATTTTTGAGTTTATTGTGTCTAAATCATTCTTTTCTTTATTATCACATACAAAAATCATTATACTAAATTCCTTTTTCTCTTTTGGTTTTAGTACTCCGACTTCATAACTTATAGCAGAATTATTAGACATGCCAATATAATCTTTATCATATAAAACTCCACTATCTATAACTTCATCTGCTCCATTTATATTATGTGAATTCAATTTTAAATCATTTGATAAAATTGCAATATTATACTCATGGGAATATTGTAAAATTCCATTTTCTAAAATTTTTCCAGAGACAAAATTATTTGAATCTGATAATATTTTTGAATGAATTAAAAATTTAATATCTAACGGAATCTCGTGTTCATTTGTGAAAACATATTTACGAATAATTAAATTTTTGTTAATACACACAAAGTCAGTTTGCTCCATTTTTAGATTAAAATATGTGTTTTTTACATCTGTTTTTAATATGTTTGTATCTTCTATATATCCTTGTCTATATATATTATTTGGGTCTTCATGTAAATAAATTATATTAGAGTCATTTATTTTTACCCCTATATGCATAAATTCTATAAACTGCCTATAGTCTACATTTGGATAACATAGTCTTATGATTTCTCCTTTATTTGTTAATCCTAGTTTTACTTCCTTATTTCCAATAATTGCATCATTAAAATATGTTTTCATTTTTTCTTATATTTCCTTCCTATAAATATCACACTTAATTTTACTCTATAATACTAACAATAATCTTTTCAAGTTCTTTTAATTTAAGTGTTATACTATTTATATCATCTTCTTTTGCCTCATCTGTTAATATTTCTGTTTTTAATATTTCTTCCATATCAGACATTTCATCTTTTAACATTTTTACTTTATTTATTATTTCTACTTTTTGAATTCTTTGTACTGATTCTAATTTTAATCTTCCTTTAAGATAAACTTTTTCGTTTTCTAATTTATATATTTCTCCATATTTAGGTATTGTTACTGGTATATCTGTTTCTTGTAAAATTTTATCTTTTAATTCTTTTTGTGACTCTTTTTCTCCATGAACTAAAATTATATGTTTTGGTTTATGAATAAATGAATATATAAAATTTAAAAGCCATTCTTGGTCTGCGTGTCCAGAATATCCTTCAATATATTCTATTCTAGCATTTACTGCAATTTCTTCTCCAAATATTTTTACTTTTTTAGCACCGCTCTACTATTTTTCTTCCAAGAGTTCCTGCTGCTTGATATCCTACAAAAAGTATTGTATTTCTAGAATTCCAAAGATTATGTTTTAAATGATGTTTAATTCTTCCGAACATCACACATTCCACTTGCTGAAATTATTATTGAAGGTTCTTCTATTTCATTAAGTGCTCTTGATTCTTCAGCAGTTTTTGTGAATTTAAGTCCATTAAATTCTAGCGGATTATCTCCGCGCTTCTATTTCTTCTTTTACATCATCATCAAATAAATCTTCATTTGCCTTAAATATTTCTGTTGCAGATATTGCAAGTGGACTGTCTACATATACTGGTGTTTCCATTAATAGCCTATATTTATTTATGAATGCATCATCTTTTGTATTTTCTTTTATTTTATTTAATTCATATAATATTTCCTGTGTTCTTCCGCACTGCAAAACTTGGTATTACAACATTCCCTCCATTTCTTATAGTATCATATACAATATTTAAAAATAGTTCTGCCTTTTCATCATTTCTAATATGTAATCTGTTACCATAAGTTGATTCCATTACTAAATAGTCTGCAGATTCTATCATCGTTGGAGAAGCAAGTAGTGGAATATCATTATTTCCTAAGTCACCTGTAAATACAATTTTTTCTGTTTTATCATTTTCTTTTATCCATACTTCAATAATACTTGAGCCTAGCATATGACCTGCATCGTTAAATCTTACAGTTATACTTTCATCTATTTGAATAAGTTCACTATATTCCATCGGTTCGAATAATTCTAAACAATTTTCAGCATCTTCTGCTGTATAAAGAGGTGGTACACTTAATTTACCCTCTCTTTTTCTTTTTCTATTTTTCCATTCTACTTCCATTTCTTGTATATGACCGGCTGTCTGGAAGCATTATACTACAAAGGTCACAAGTCGCTTTTGTTGCGTATATTGGATTTCGATATCCTTCTACATATAGCTTTGGTATTCTTCCTGAATGGTCAATGTGTGCATGCGTAAGTAATACAAAATCTAACTCTTTTATATCAAATGCAAAATCATCATAATTTTTGTCTTCTTCCTTTTTGCTTCCTTGAAACATTCCACAATCTACTAAAAATTTTTTTCCGTCCTCCGTTCTACTAGAAAGTTAGAACCTGTGACTCCCTCAGCTCCTCCTACGAATGTTATATTCAACTTCTTATTCCTCCTTTATTTTGTAAACAACTTAATTTTTTTTGTGCCTTTAAATTTTACACAATTTATATTGTCAATTGTATATTCACTTTCTAAAGTATCTCCATCAAATACTCTAACTTGTATTTCATTATTTTCATTTTTAATATGAAATACAGCATTTTCTAATGACATTACTCTTGTTTTAAATATTGGCTTTATTATTTCTAGATCTGTTTGTAAATCTTTTGTAATTTGATTTATACCTTTTATTTCAAATAGTTTGAACAGTATTTGCTTTTCTAAATTGTCTAGTGGTTCTTTTAACTTTTCTATTTGGCATATAAAGTTTTCCTCATTAAATAATATGAAGTTATAATACCTTATAACTCTTAAAATAGAAGCAGCTTGCTTTTTTTGTTCAATTGTAGTTATTTTATCTATCTTTTCTTGTATGCATTTTATAAATAACTTTTGCATTTTTATTTTATGTTTTTCTTTTGTATCTGGTTTCTCTATATCTTTTAGCAATTCTAGTTCTTTTTCTATTCCATTTTTTTTATTTACATAGTATTTGGCATCTAAAAGTCTATTACACTCTTCTATTTCATTTAATGCTTTTTTTCTTTCTTTTTTTAATGTTCCTAAAAGATTTTCTGGACTAAAAATCTTTTTGTATTCTGAAAGTTTACTGTTTCTTTTATCAAATTCTTCTAAAAGTAAATGGTCACTACTTATTATTTTATCAAGCTTTTTAATTTCTGCTGCTTTTTTCTTTTTAGTTTTTGTCAATTCTTCAACTAATGCTACTTTATCTGAAAGTCTTGCTAGCTCCTTTTCATCCCATTCTTTTTCATCTAAGAGTCTTATTCTTTCACCTTTATTTCTTTGTGTACAAACAATAATTGAAGTTTTATATATTAGATTTAATAACTCATTTATTGTTTCTTTATCATAACTTTCTTTTAATTTTTCTTCGAGTTTTTCTAACAATTCTTTTTGCACGCCTTGATTCATCCAATTATCTAAAAACTCATATCCGTACTAGCATTTGAAGATTCTGATAAACTAAGTTGCAGTCAATATTACTTATTTCTCCTGGTATTGTATTCCAAGACCAACTATTAAAATCTCTTATTATCTCAATATTATTTATATCTCTTCCCTCATTTAGCATTTCTGGCAACGATATTCTAATTAAATTATATTTTTCATTTAGATACATTTTTATATCATTCATTTTAAACAGTGCAAAAAGCATATCTCTTTCGGTTGGAAATACTTTTATCGTTTTAAAATATGTATTTACTTCATATGTTATACCTTCTTTTATAAATCTTTTTCCTTCTTCAGAACTAGGGCGTACTAATTCTATGTTTTCGCATTTTTCTATCATGTCAATTATATCTTGAGCAAATTTATTTTTTTCTTCTACATTTACTTTAATATTTGCATAATCATTATATGAACTTGTTATTCTATATAACATGCTAAGAAGGAGATTTTTTACATCTCCTGATAGCTTCTTTTTATATAAAACAGCTTCTAGTTTGCTATTGTTGCTCTGAAATTTTAATAAGATATCATTTGTTCTCATAAATTAAGAATTGTTATCCTTTCTTATTATTCTTCTGTACCTATGTTTTCATTAGAACTTTTTTCTACTGCCATTTCACTTGGCTCTGCATTTAGCTCTATCCATCTTTCTTTTGTCATTAAAACTTCTCTTGGCTTACTTCCTTGATATCCTGATATTATTCCACGTTCTGCCATTTGGTCTATTATTCTTCCGTGCTCTTGCATATCCAACTTTCATTTTTCTTTGTAAGAATGATGCTGATGCTGTACCACATTCTAATACGTGTTCTATTGCTTCATTTAATCTTGGGTCTGTATCATCATCTTCATCTACTTCTATTTCTCTTTCTTTATCTGTTTTATTTGAATTTTCTACTAGCTCTATAATGTCTTCGTTATATGTAGCTTCTCCATCTTTTTTCAAGAAGTCTACAATTTTTTCTACTTCTTTATCTGATACAAATGTACCTTGAACTCTAGTAGGTTTTGAGACTCCTGTTGGATAATATAACATATCTCCTTTTCCTAAAAGTTTTTCAGCACCTGCCATATCGAGTATTGTTCTTGAATCTATTTGTGAAGATACGGCAAAAGCAATTCTTGAAGGTATATTTGCTTTAATTAGTCCTGTAATTACATCAACAGAAGGTCTTTGTGTTGCTATAACTAAATGCATTCCTGCAGCTCTTGCTTTTTGTGCTAATCTACATATTGCATCTTCTACCTCTTTTGCTGCAACCATCATTAAGTCTGCAAGCTCGTCTATGATAATTACTATTTGAGGTAGTTTCCTTGCTTGTTCATCGCTATTATCTTCTTCTAAAGACTTATTATATCCTTTTATATCTCTTACACCTTTTGCTGCAAATTTTGCATATCTGTCTTCCATTTCTTGAAC
>CANSWM010000011.1 GCA_947650745.1 uncultured Clostridium sp.
AATGTCCTGTTTGTCCTGCTTGCATTGCAATTTCTGCTGTTTCTTTATCTCTTATTTCTCCTACCAAAATTATATCTGGGTCTTGTCTTAAAACTGTTCTTAAAGAATCAATAAAAGATGTCTTTGCATCTACTTCTACTTGGTTTAATCCAGGTATTCTTATTTCTACTGGGTCTTCTATTGTTGTTATATTTATTTGTGGTTTATTTAAATATTGCACAATACTATATAAAGATGTTGTTTTTCCTTCTCCTGTTGGAGCTGCCATTACTGTGATACTATTTCTTTTATCGAAACTATCTTTTACTAACTTTTCATCTCTTGGGAATCCTAGTTCAAATATTTCTCTAACATTCGAATTCTTCTTTAATAACCTTAAAACAAACTTTTCTCCATAAATGTTCTTTTGTGAAGACACACGAATATTATAATCTGGATACATTGTTATTCTACCGGTCTTGTGATTCTTGTTTTTCTTGATGCATATTTGAAATTGCCTTTAACCTTCCTACTACTTGTGGCTGTTTATCTTTTGAAATCTCAGCTATTTCAAACATTTCACCATCTATCCTATAACGAATTCTAAGCTTATTATCCATTGGCTCGAAGTGAATATCACTTGCTCTTCTTTCCATTCCATTCTTAATTATGCTGTCTACTAGTGATGTAGCATCACTTCCAATACCACCTGCACTAATATTATCTGATGCTTTTCCTCCCATATTGTTTAATATATTATCCACATTAGATTTGAATGTAATATATCTTTCCATTACAAGCCCACGATTTAATAAAAGTAACCTTATTGTATCAATTGCTCTTGTATTTGCTGTGTCTGAAAAACATACCTTAGCTTTTCCATTTTCCACATCAAACAATACAGCACTATTCCTTTTTAGAATATCTGGTGAAACATATTGCTCTACTTTTACTTTAATATCATGTGGTTCAAGAAATAACGTTTTTTCTCCAAAAATATCACCAATAGCTTCTAGAAGTTTCCTTTCATCACACAAATTTAATTTATGAATAATATCTCCTAACTTCTCATCTGGGTGCTGTTTTTGATAATCAAGAGCAACTCTAATGTCGTCTTGACTTACAACTCCTCTTCTAACTAATTCTATACCTATTGGCTGTCTTCTTTTTACATCCATTTGAATCTTTCCCTCCTTCGTATTTTTACTTGTGCCTAGATTACCTGGCTGCCATCTATATTATTTTTTGGTTCTAATACATAAGTTGTTGTTTTTTCAAAATCATCAATTTTTAAATATACTGTTATTGTTCCATTCTTTTCATCTGCTTCTATTTTTGAAGCTTTTACTTTATTACAAATCTTAACTTTATCTCTATAAATTGAGCCTGATTGTACTAAATATCTTACTACTTCTACGCTACCATCTTTTGCTTTATATGATAATTCAAGAGAATCATCTGAGGTATTTGCTACAATTTTTACATTTTCAGATTTTATATCATTTAAAAAATACATATTAAACTTAGAAAACTCTACTGCACTTTCTGTGCCGTTTATCCATATCATTTAAATTACCATAAAAAGATGAAGTAAGAGCTGTTATGCCTGCCACAACAATGGTCATTAAAATAATATATGCGATTAGTGAAACCAGTGTTATACCATTTTCTCTTTTCATATAATAACCTCTTCCTTATTATTTGACCTAGTTCTAATTCTTTCAAATTCAACACTTTCCGTATTCTTACTTGAAACTGGATAAGTAATTGTAAGTTTAAATTTCTTTATTGTGCCATCTTCATAAGGCTCTGTCATTTCTAATCTTAAATTATAAGTTCCAATTTTAGCTGTTGCTATATCTTCATTAGTTGTACTTTCGTCCTTAATATCAGTCAGCTCTAAATTTGTTATTGCATTTAATGTATCAAATATATATTTTGACTCTATTGCTGAATATGGTTCTTGTCCTATTTGTTCAAATACATCTACTGCATAATTTATAGCTATTGCAGTTCTTTTTGCCTCTGTTCCAGATAAATATACACTATATATCATTGAAGACATTATTGCAGCGAATATTGCCATAACTGTTATCGCAATTCCAATATCAACTATTGAAAACCCTCTTTCATCTTTTTTATTTATTTTCATTTGCTTTTTTACTCCCTTAATTAACGTAAATAATTAACAAGTATTATTAATAATATATTAGATATACTTAGGTAAAAACTAATTGGAATATCTACTTCATTATTTTTTGCCTTAATAGATACCCTTTGTTTTAATCTTTCACCGAAGTTTTATAGCACAAAGTTTTAGTGCAATCATAAATAATGCAAGAGCAACTGTGTAATAGAAAATCTCTCTACCAGAGAACACTATCATAACTAGACTTAAAATTAGTATGTTTATAGTATAATTGCTACTAAATTTCTTTTCCAGAAATACTATATCTATAATAAGCAAAAATATAATTCCGGATTAATGTTATGATATATGTATATATAACTGCTCCATCAATTATACATGCATATATCATATATGCAAGTGCTGATATAATGCCAAATAAAAGTACCGATTTTTGAATAGTACCTTTTTCTTTTTCTATACCTGAAATAATAAATAGACATACAAAATATAAAACAAAAAATGTAAAATGCATTATTACTTTCATATCTAAGTGAAATATATCTGCTTTAAGTGATATTGCAAAAAGTAAAAAAACAACTCCTGACAAAAGCTCTAAAATTATATATCTAGGTCCAATTTTTTTACCACAGTATCTACATTTACCACCTAAGAATACATAACTTAAAACAGGAATTAAGTCTCTTCCCTTTAATTGATTTTGACAATTTGGACAAAAAGAACTTTTGATAAAAATATCTAATCCAAGTGGAATTCTATATGTGGCAAGAGTAAAAAAACTACCGAAAACAGTTCCCATTATGAAAATTATTCCATATATAATAAATTCCATTTGTTTTCCCCCTTTGTCTTTTGTTTTTTAAAATTTCAGGCATATACATCTAAAATGTATATGCCTCAGTTGTACTTTTGATCAATTTTCAACATGATCTATTTACCATGAGAACTATTATTCTCCAACTGCTGGTATAGGTGTGTTGTTTGTTATATAGTTTGCCCATATTAAATCATTAACAGGTGTTCCACCAGCCATGATTCTAGCTATGTTGTTTTCAAATCTGTCAAGTACTTTAACTGAATTTTCAATTTCTGCATTTTCGTATTCTTGAGCTGCACCATATTTTTCAGCACCATTTGTTGATTTTCCAATTATATCACTATTTACAACACTTATAATTGTAACGGCAGCTAAGATGATTAATACGATAATAGTAATCATTAATGCTACTAAAGTAATACCTTTTTCTTGTCTTAACATAAAAAACTCCTCCTTATAAAATTTAATTGTATATATTTAATTTAATAAATATAACCATGTGTTATTCAAATATTTCTATTTGGTTCCAGTGTTTGAATAAAATGTGTTGCCAGAAGAATTTCCACTTGGCCTTGTTCCTGTATTTCCACCTTCAACACTTGGCGTATTATTTTCTTCATTTGTATTATTAACTGGTTCTTCATAAGTTGAAAATGGGTTAGCTTTACCGCTATTATATTCTCCTGTGCTTTGTAATCCTTGTAAATCTTCAGATGTTATCTCATATGTTACAAGCGTAGGTTGTGTTTTAGTAGTTTCATCTGCCATAGCAGCAACTACACTATCTGAAGTTTTATAAGTTTGAACACTTGGTACCGTTTTATTATTTGGAATATAATCATAAAATAATACTCCTAAAGCAAGAATTACTGCAAGCAATAGTAATAATATTATAATTATTTCCTTGATTATAGATTTTGCCATAGAACTCTCCTCCTTTATGACCCGCTAGTTGATGTTCCAGCATCAGCTCCAGCCGAACTTGTTGTTCCAGTAGTACTTGTTCCTGATGTAGTTCTTGTTGTATTATTTGTAACTGTACCACTTGACACATTAGCTGATGATGATAATGAATTTGGGTCAATTGCAACGTTTTTAATTATAAATGTTGCTTGAAGACCTCCTTCTTGAGAATATGGAACCATTGTAAATTCCTCTATTCTAAATCCTAAATTTGGGTCTTTTTCAATTTCATATATAAATTCAGAAATTGCTATATATTCTCCCTTAGCTGTAAAAGATATATTGTATTGATTAGATACTCCGCTTGTTCCATAAGATACATCAGCCCTCATTGCTACATTATGTTTTGTAGCATAAAGACCTATTGTCGCCCATAAATAATCTAGTCTATATTGTTCTGTCTTATTTGCAGCTTCTAATTCTTCAGCAGTTGTATATGCTATTGTATTTTTATAATTTTGTTTTTCACTTTGTAGTTTTTTAAAGCTTGAATCTAAGTTTGTTTGAGCACCTTTATATTCTGTTTCAATTTTAGAATTTAGAGAACTTATTGCTGTATCAAGCTCATCATTTTCATCGATAATCTCTTGAATAGAATATCCTATTCTAAGATTTCCTATACTAATACCAGATATAACTAATCCTCCAAATATTGCAACTAAGGCGACTAATAAAAGCACTAATAAAATCTTTCTCATGGTAACTCTCCTTCTATTACAACTACATGTAAATTATCTTGTTTTTTAGATGTATCTGAAACAACATTTTTCAAAATTCCATCTTGATTTAATTTAGCTATAAAAATACCTATTTGTTCAAGTTTGTCTGATTGAGCTGTAATTGAGATTTTTGTTCCTGTATTTGTAATTGATGTTAATTGTACATGTACAGGTATTGCATACATTATCTTGTTCAATAATGTAGGCATTGAATATTTTAGTCTTTTGCTTTCTGTATCCATTTGAGCCTTTTCTTGAATGTTTTGTATAAGTTCTGTATATTCTGATGTTTTTTCATCTATTCTCTTTTTATCATTATTCATCGCTACTTTTTGCTTTTCTACTGCCACTCCAGAAACTGCTACTTCATCTATTTTCTTATGCATTTCGCCAACTAAAAATATTGATATAACAGCATATATTACAACTAGTATAAACATTCCAACCGCACCTTTTATTAGGCTTTTTTCGCTTTCAACAAGGGCTCCTCTCATATTAAAGCTAAATCCATCATTGCCTCCAAAAGGAAATTTCTTACCAGAACCTCCACCAATTTCTAGACTAAGCCACCCAGGTAGTTTATCTGATACAGATTCTTTTTTAAAGTTTATACCCTTTAATCCTTCTCCTAATCCTTGAAGTGCAAGCGCTATTGCTGAGTTTACTTCTATATAATCTTTTATATTAATTTCTGTTCCTACAGAACGTAAGAAATATGGCCTTAGTATTTCGCAAGTAACATCTTCTAAATATTCTTGAAAATAAATATCTATATTATTTATTACTGATGCCATACCTGTTATATAAATCTTATCTATTTTATTTAAGCTATCATTTAATATCTTTTTTACTTGTCCTACTATATTATAAAGTGTTGGCATTATGTCATCTAAATATGCATTTTCTTCATATTGTAATTCTCTTCCCTCTGATGTATATATTGTAGAATTTTTGCATATTTCATAAGACTTTGCATATGAATTTTCTTTTGTATTAATTCTTGATAAGATCTCTCTTATACCAGAATCAATTATATTAATATCATATATTTTTTGCCCAATTATTGATGTTACTGTTGTAACATTTTCAATATTAACAATTGCCATATTCTCTAAATTTTGATTCTTATTTATCTCAAGAAGATTTGAAATATCAATTCCAATAGGAGATACACATGAAAGCTTATATTTACTTAGAAGGTCACTTCTCTTCATAAGCTCTCCTTTATTAGTTGAAATATGAATTGCTTTTATTTTTTCTTTATCTTCTAAGTCATCAACTAAAACATATCTGCTTTCAAATGTATCTGCATTTAATTCTTTTTCAAAACATATTGATTCAAACTCTGTGCCTATATAGCTATGCATATCTTTTGGATTTAACAAATTAAAAATATAGAAATAATTATAATTTTCATTTGAAGCATTTATACTTATAGGTGTTTTATAACTATAAGTTTCTTCTATAACTTGTTCAATAGCTTCATCTAATCTGTCATAAAACTTAATACCAAATGCATCAATTTTTATAACATCTTTGTCTTTTGAAACTTTTGCATACTTGATGATATTCTCTTCTATATATAATCCCAAACAGCTTGCCATCTTATTCTCCTTTGTTTATTATTTTTTTATTATATTTTACAATTATAATCATTTCATACTTGAAAAATTTTGAGCAAATTACATATTTTGCGTTTTATCAGCAAATAATATCATACTCTTTTTATATTTTATATTTTTTTCGCTAAAAGTCAATATATTTTAAGTATTTGTAATTAAATTGTAATATTAATGTAATAAAATTGTCATTTGTTTCTTTATTTCTTTTTCTCTTTCTCTTTATTTTTATCACTTGATGGCTTATTCCAAGATATATAATCGCAATTTCCTTTGCCATTATTCTCACAAATGTAAAATCTTCTGCCTTTCTTACTTTTTCTAACAATTACAGCGCTGCCACATTTCGGGCAAACCTCAGCAATTGTTTCAACAATTGGCTTTGTATTTTTGCATTCTGGATAACCGTGGGCATGCTAAAAACTTTCCATATCTTCCATATTTCATAACCATCATCCTACCGCAAATATCACATGGAACATCTGATACTTCATCTTCAATTTTAACTTGTTCTAGTTCTTTTTGAGCTTTTTCAAGTTCTTTTGAAAATGGTTTATAAAACTCTCTTATTGTCTTTTTCCATTCTTCCTTACCGTTCTGCAATATTATCAAAATCTTTTTCAATCTCTGCAGTAAAATCTACATTTACTATATCTTGAAAACTACTAATTAAAAGTGAATTTACAACTTTCCCAAGTTCAGTTGGAACTAGCTGCTTTTGTTCTTTTTCAATATAATGTCTTTCTAAAATAGTAGTAATGGTTGGAGAATATGTGCTCGGTCTTCCGAATCCCTTTTTCTTCAAGAGCTTTTACTAAACTTGCCTCAGTATATCTTGGAGGTGGCTCTGTGAAACTTTGTTTTGGCTCTATTTTCTCTTTTTTTACTTCTTCATTTACAACAAGCTCAGGAATTTGTTCGTCTTTTTCTTCATTTCCTTCTACATAAAGAACCATAAATCCTTTAAATTTTAAAGTTTGACCGATTTGATTTAAAATTATAATCTCCTGCATCTATATCTACTGAAACAGTGTCAAAAATTGCATTTGACATTTGGCTTGCTAAAAATCTATTATATATTAATTTGTACAATTTATATTGGTCATTTGTTAGGTCTTGCTTTATCATATCTGGAGTAAGATCAATATATGTTGGTCTTATCGCTTCATGTGCATCTTGAGAATCTTCACTTTTTTTAAAAAATCTATTTTCATAGTATTCTTTTCCATAACTATTTTCAATTTGCTCTTTTGCAGCAGCCCTTGCCACATCAGATATTCTCGTTGAATCCGTTCTCATATAAGTTATAAGTCCAACATGTCCTTTACCTTCTATTTTTAGTCCTTCATAAAGTCCTTGCGCAACAGACATCGTCTTTTTTAATGTAAAACCTAATTTTCTTGATGCTTCTTGTTGCATAGTACTTGTAGTAAAAGGAGGTGCTGGATTTCTCTTCTTTTCACTTTTTTTAACGTTTTTAACTATAAATTTCGCTTTTTCTATATCTTTTAAAATTTTCTTTACTTGTTCTTCATTTTTTAGTTCTTCCTTTTTTCCAGATTTTCCGAACAAATTTTGCTTCAAAAGTACTTTTATCCTTATTAAGTTTAGCATAAATATTCCAATATTCTTCTGGAATAAACTTCTCTATTTCTTCTTCTCTATCTACTATTAATTTTACTGCAACAGATTGAACTCTTCCGTGCTGATAATCCTCTTCTAACTTTTTTCCAAAGTAGAGGACTTATTTGATATCCGCACAATTCTATCTAATACTCTTCTTGCTTGCTGTGCATCAATTAAATTTTTATCAAGAGTCCTTGGATTTTTCATAGCCTCTTGAACTGCATTTTTTGTAATTTCATTAAAAGTAACTCTATTTATATTTTTTTCATCAAGCCCCAAAATATAAGCTAAATGCCAAGCAATAGCTTCTCCCTCACGGTCAGGGTCAGTTGCAAGATACACTCTTTTTGCATTTCCTGCATCTTTTTTTAAAGATTTAATCAAATCTCCCTTTCCTCTAATATTTATATATTCTGGCTCAAAATCATTTTCAATATTAACTCCAAGTTTAGATTTAGGTAAATCTCTAATATGTCCCATGGAAGCAACAACCTTCGTACTACCACCAAGAAACTTCTTTATAGTATTGGCCTTTGCAGGCGACTCCACAATAATTAATTTATCTGCCACAATATTTCCTCCGTTTCTTTTGATATTTTATATTAATGAATTTAATAAGTCAAGTTAAATTCGTTCTTAAATAGAGCAATTATATTTTCATATTAGTTTTATTAAGTATTCGTCTTATTTTACTTGATCTAGTTAAGATTATAAGCATAAAACATCCATAAATACTAATACATACTCCCAAAACAAATCCATTTGGTGTATATTTTAAATTAATTGTATGTTCTCCTTTTCCGAAGTCTAACAAGCATAAATCCATTTCCGAACTTCTAAAGCATCTGCATTATTTCCATTAACTTTAACTTTCCATCCTTTATCATAAGGAATTGAAAATAAAACATATTCATTTTCAGATTCTATTTTAATTTTTCCTTCATATTCTCGGCCAGAAATTTCTTTTAAATCAACTTGCTCTTTTGATAAAGATTCATAATGTTTTTTTAGTATTTCTTCATTCTCATAATATATATATCCAACAACCTTAAATTTATCCTTTTTACATTTTAATTCTAATTTTACATTATCTCCTACTTCAAATTTTCCAAGTGGTATCATCTTAAAATACCTTCCAATAAGTTTATATTCTAAAGGTTCTCCATTTATTTCTATACTCATGCTTTCCATTTCATTTCCGAAGTGCATAAAAATATATATTTTCACTTTTTTCTACTTTAAATTCATAAACTATTTTTTTATTGTCATCATCTTCTTGATAATTTGCAAGCTCTCCTTTATGCTTTGTATAGACATTTTCGTCTATTTTAGTCATTTTTTTAAGTAATGCATTTTGATTGTCAAACGCTATATTATCATTATTTATTTCTTCTAATATTTCTTCTGAAACAGTAAAACCAAGACTTAAAGCATATGGATTTTCATATATTTCAAACCCTTTGCCCGTTTTACCTTTTTTATTATAACCTTTAAGCCAATTTGCTTTGCCATCATCTATAATATATTTAACTCCAAGAAGCATATTTGAAACCTTTGTACCTCCTATATCAGAACCAATTGTAACATGCTCTTGAGAATAGCCAAGGTTAATTAGCAGTTCATATAAGCTTTTTGAATATGTAGAACCAGAAAAATTTATATTGTTAAAATTAAATCCTAATGCGTCATTTGCATTTATTCTATATTTACTTTGAATTCTATATATTGAGCTATCTATATCTTTTAAACTATTATCTATATCAGCAACAACATCTATCATATCCGAATATCTTTTAGCACTTAAAACCGTTGACCTTTTTGTTTCTTTCATGTTGTGCGTAGTATTTATAGTCATCTCTAAAATTACGAAAAATAATACAACACAAGAAACTATTTTTAGACTACTTTTCTTTATCTTTAAATTTGTACTCGAAAAATTAATTGTTCTTACAAAAAGACATATGCAAAATACTGAGGCAATGCACATATCAATTATAACTGCCCATTTGCTTATTGTTCCCAAATTAAATTTTAAAACAAAAAATGCTGCTATTTCATAAATTAACCATATAACAAATATCTTCAAAGAACTATTTTTATCATCTACATTTTCAAAATATTTTCTAGCTACTATTATGCACATAAATATATAACAGAATGCATATCTACTTTGGAAACATGCAGGTTTATTTCCAAGTGTCCATAATATATTAAATTCATAAACATAGAAACTAATTGCAAATACCCAAAAAACTAAAACCGTCATTATTTTTTCTTTTAAAGTTATTTTATTATTTGTAAAAAATAGCATTACTAAAATATTAATTAAAGTTCCGCAAAAAAGAGTAGGAAGTCCTCCATCTCCTAAATCTTGAAAATCAAATCCATTCATAAAAAATGCAGAAAGCACATCACGAATTTGAAAAATCAAACTAAATCCACTTAATTCAAAATTATAATTTGCTCGTCCATCAGATAGTCCTATAAATACTGGCACTAGCACAAATGATGCAATAAATGCCGAAACTACAGAAAACGCTATGAATCTTCCGTGCCTTATCTAAAATATCTTTTTTAGACTTTACATTTTCACATATTATTTTGTATACAAAATACATTACAGAAAAAATACATATCATAAATCCAATATAATAGTTTGTAATCATAGCTAAACTTAGAGTTATTGTATAAAGCAAAGGCTTTTTATAATCTAATAAATCTTCAACACCTGCTATAATAAGAGGTAGTAAAATTACTCCATCAAGCCACATTATATTAAATCCATAATTTATTACATAAGAAGATAAAGCATACATACAAGAAAAAGCAAGATTACTTAGTTTAACGCCATTTTTTCTGTTTAGATAATAAAACATCGTACTTCCAGCTGCTGCCGTTTTTAGCATAAAAATGACCCAAAATGCAAATGGAGTATTTGCTTTACTAAAAAATAAAAAAACAAGATTAAATGGGCTTGCTAAATAATAGGCAAATAAGCCATACATTTCCCCTCCAATAGATTTTGAAAGTGAATAAAATATACTACTATCTCCTAAAAAAGTATCTCTAAAATAGTCAAAAAATCCCGTATATTGAAGGTATGTATCAACAGGAAGATATGTATCTTCTCCAAATGGATATATTCCCAAATAACTAACTGCAAACATTACAATAAACATAGGAATTAAAAAAGACAATAAATATAATCCTATCTTTTTTACTTTCTCATTATCTATTTCAAATTTCAAAATCCCTTCAATTTTTTTATTCATCCTATTTTATCCTTTTATTAATTTTTTTATTTCATCATATATCTTATCTTCTACATTATCAACTTTAACTGTTTTTGCTGCATTTCCCATCTCTTCTAAACTATCTTTACCCAAAATGCCTATAATTTCATCATTTAATCTATTTGCTGTAAGTTCATCATTTTTTATAATTCTTGCAGCACCTACATTTTTTAGAACCTCTGCATTATACTGTTGATGATTATGAGATACATTTGGAAGAGGAATAAGAATAGATGGTTTTCCGAGCACTTGCAATTTCAGCAATAGTACTTGCTCCAGCTCTTGACACCAAAGCCTCAGAAGCTTCCATCACTTCTTGAAGTTCATATATATATGGAACAATTTTTATGCCATCTAAATTATCTATATTTAATCCACTTGCTTTTAAATTCTCTTTAACACCATCATATTGTTTTCCACCGAGCAGCAAGTAAAATCTGATAATTCTTATTTAATTTTAGCTTCGCCATTTCCATAATAGCATCATTGATAACTTTTGCTCCCTGACTTCCTCCAAACACTAAAATAACAGGTTTTGCAGGATTTAACCCAAACCTTTCTTTCAATGCAATTTTTTCAGATAAATTAAGCACCTTTTTTAGCTTCCTTGTCGGATTACCAGTCAAAACAATTTTATTTGCTTTAGGAAGTCTATTTCTTGCCTCTTCAAAACTTATCATTATAACATCAGTTTTAGTACTTAACATCTTTACAGCTCTTCCGAGGGAAGCTATTACTTTCATGAAGCATAGTCGGGATCTTAAGCTTATGAGCTGCAGTAATTACAGCACCACAAATATATCCACCGAGTACCAATTACAACATCTGGTTTAAACTCTCTAATAATCCTCTTTGCTTGAGACAACCCTCGAATAGTCTTATAAATCTTCTTAAAATTATCAAAACTAATCTTAGTACTTAATCCATACGCTTCAATAGTCTTAAGATCAAACCCAGCTCTCGGAATCAAATCCCCCTCAAGCCCTCTATCAGTCCCAATAAACAATATTTCAGAAGTCTTTTCCTCGTTCTTTATTTTATTTGCAATAGCAAGCCCGTGGATTAATATGCCCCGCAGTCCCCGCACAAGCAATAATAACTTTCATAACAAAACCATCCTTTTTTTAATCTGTTGCTCAAATCTCCTTGCCCTGCCTAGAAATATTAAGCAGAATACCGCACCGCACAAAGCAAAATAAGAAGCGAAGTTCCACCATAACTAAAAAACGGAAGCGCAATACCAGTATTTGGTATAGAAGAAGTAACAACTCCAATATTAATCATAGCCTGAAATCCCATTATAGCAGTAATTCCGAACAGCCACCAAACTTCCAAACATATCTGGTGCTTTCATAGCAATAACAATACCTCTCCAAACAAAAATAGCAAAAAGAGTAATAATTATAACACAACCGAATGAATCCTAATTCTTCAGCAATAATAGCAAAAATAAAATCATTTTGTGGCTCAGGCAAATATAAATACTTTTGAGAACTATTACCAAGACCGAACCCCAAAAAGTCCGTCCGGGACCCAACAGCATAAAGTCCTTGCACAACTTGATATCCGGTGTTAGTAGGATCCGCCCAAGGGTCCAAAAAAGACGCAAGCCTTGCAAGCCTAAACTTACCAATACCAAAATATTTAGCAAGAATATACATCCCACCGTAATCCTCCGTACTCCTGCTGCTCCTCCATATAATAAGAAATAACGTATTTTACTTCCTGCCATCATCATCATTGTTGCAATAACAAGAATAATCAAAATTGAAGCACTAAGGTGAGACTGAACAACAAACAATATTAAAATAACAGGTGCAAGATATTTAATAAGCGGTTCCCAAAATCCAACTTTTTTATCTTCTAGTTTATCTCTATTATCTGTCAAATAAGACGCAAAAAATATGACCAATGCAATTTTTGCAATTTCAGATGGTTGAAATGTCGTATGTAAAGGTGCTAAATAAATCCAACGAGTCGCACCTCCTGATGAATGCCCAACTCCTGGAATAAGTACTGCCAAAAGAAGAATTATTGTTACACCATATGCAAGTTTATCATATCTTTTATATATTCTATAATCGATTTTTGAAATTATATACATAAGAATTAATCCACCGAATAGCAGCTACTCCCTGTGTTTTAACATATGAATATCCATCTTCTCCTTCTGCAAGTGAAGATGGTGAGCTTGCAGATAGCACCATTATAATGCCGAAGACTTAGCATTATTAAAATTGTTATAAACAATATAAAGTCAAACGGCTTTTCTTTCTTATTCTTAGGCTTAGACACTTTTATCCTCCCATGATTTTTATACTTCTATACTAAAAAAATTGCAATAGTACAAAATATTAGTGTTATCACACTAAATACAGAAACAATTTTCCCTTCTTTCCATCCTGAAAGTTCATAATGATGATGAAGTGGTGTCATTTTAAATATTCTATTTCCTGTCTTTTTGAAATAAAGTACTTGAAGTATTACAGATATAGTTTCAAGTACTGGAATAATTGCAACAATAATAAGTATTAATGGCATTTTCATATAAAGTGCCATTACAACAATTGCTCCTCCGAAGTAAAAGAGAACCTGTATCTCCCATAAATATCTTTGCTGGGTGTAGATTAAATATCAAAAATCCGAAGACAAGCTCCACAAATAATTGACCCTAAAACTGCTATCTCATAAACTTTATATTTAACTGCAATTACAGAAAGACAAGCAATAATTATCATAGATATTGATGCTCCGAAGTCCATCAATTCCATCTGTTAAATTTACCGCATTTGTACCAGCAAGCATTACAAAAATTACAAATGGTATATAAATTAAAACTGGCAAAATAATCTCAATTTTTAGTATTGGAATAATTGTTCCGAGTGTTATCTTTTATTTTTATTAAATAAAGTGCATATATTACAGAAGCTATAAGAAGTCCGAAGTATTTTATATGCTGGCTTTAATCCTTCAGTATCTTTAAGTATTAACTTCTTAAAATCATCTACAAACCCGAACAGCTCCAAATCCAATTATAATAATTACAAGTGGAAGTAATTCTTTATTTTCGTTATATAAAAACGCTGTAACAATGGCAAGTGTAATTCCAATTATTATTCCTCCCATTGTAGGTGTCCCTTGCTTTATCAAATGACTTCTTGGTCCATATTCTCTTTCTATCTGTCCTATTTTAAATTTTTTTAATATAGGAAGAACAAACAAAGCCGTCATTACTGAGACTATAAAGCTTATTAATACTATTTTTATCTGCAGGCTCATTTATTTATTTCCCCATTTCCTCAATTATTTCTCTTACGATTACTCTTTCATCAAACGGATAAGTTTTATGGTTAATTTCTTGATATGGCTCATGCCCTTTACCTGCAAGCACTATTAAATCTCTTTTTGTTGCAATTTCTATTGCTTTTTTTATAGCTTCTTTTCTATCTACAATACATTCATATTTTCCATTTGTCTTTTTTATTCCTTTTTCTATTTGTTTTACAATTTCTTCTGGTTCTTCTGTTCTTGGGTTATCTGATGTTATAATTGTATAATCTGCAATTCTTCCAGATATTTCACCCATTATTTGTCTTTTTCCGCTATCTCTATCTCCTCCGCATCCAAATACACTTATTACTTTACCGTAAAGTATATTCTTTTACTGCTGCTAAAATATTCTCTAAGCTTTCAGGTGAATGTGCATAGTCTATCATTATATTCAACTCTTTTTTATTAGGAACTAATTCAGACCTTCCGTGGGACTCTAACACTTCCTAAAGCTTCTTTTATAGTTTCAGAATCCATTCCAAGATAAAGCCCAATACTTATTGCAGCAAGTGCATTATACACACTAAATCTTCCGTGGAATACCTACTTTTACCCTTTCATTTCTTTCTCCTAATTTCACTTTAAAATCTGCATATGTATTTGTAATTGTTATATCTTTTGCAATTAGATTTGCACTATTATCTATCCCATAAGTTTTCATATCACATTTTGCAGCTTTTAAAATTTTATTTCCACCCAAATCATCTACATTTGTAAAACCTACTTTGCAACTGTCAAAAAGTTTTAATTTAGACTTAAAATAGTCCTCCATATCTGGATGTTCTTTTGGGCTTATATGGTCTTCTGAAAAATTTGTAAATACTCCGATGTCAAAATTTAATCCATATACTCTATCAAGTTTTAAACTTTGAGATGATACTTCCATAATAACATATTCTACTTTTTGTTTTACCATTTTTGCAAAAATTTCTGCAAGCTCAATGCTTTCTGGTGTTGTTCTTGAAGAATCCTCTAATTTTTTTCCATTTATATATACAGCAATTGTTCCAATTAGTCCGAACTTTTTTGCCTTGTTTTTCTAGCATCTCTTTTAACATATATGTTGTTGTTGTTTTTCCTTTTGTTCCAGTAACACCTATTATTTTAAGTTTTTCAGCTGGATTATCATAAAAATTTTGACTAGCTATTGCTAAAGCCTTTCTCGTATCAGGTACCAATAATATTGTAATACTTTCTAGCTTGGTAACTTCTTTTAAATCAGTTCCTTCTTCTATCATTATGGCACTTGGATTCATTTTTATAACATCTTTTACAAATTTATGCCCATCTGTTTCAAATCCCCTTATTGCAATAAACATAGAGCCCTCTTTTACTTTTCTAGAATCATTTGTAATATCTTTTACTTCAACACTTAAATCTCCCTTAGCTTTGATACCTTCTATTCCTTGTAAAATTTGTTTAAGTTCCATATAAATAGCCTCCTATTTTATATACTTATGTTATGGATTTAACTAATATTTATAATTTTTCAAAGAATATTATATAATTAAATTTATTTTTTGTACAGTTTATTTTATAAAATTTCAGATTTTATGGATAAATATCTATAAAAACCGACTAAACAATTTCTAAGTAACAAAGTAACAAAGAACTTGTAACACTCGCCGTAATTATTTAGTACTGAGCTTTTCACTGCTCCCGCAGCGAAAATTTCTAATATATAAAAAACGACTAGGAGCTAGTAGAAAAACTAACTCCTAGTCAAAACTATATTCATATTTTTTTACAACTATTTAATAAATTTAATTGCAACTAAGAAAATACCTGCTAATATAGTACATATACTTGCTGCTGCAAATATTACTATATTTTCTCCTGTTTTAGGTAATGTACCTTGTTTTACGCTATTATCAACTTTAGGTGGGTTTGATGTATTTGGTTTATTTGTATCATTTTGGCCACCTTCATTACCTATACCACTGCCGTCTTTATCTAATACTGTTATTTTAATAGATTCATCTGAAGTATTTATATCATTTTGTGCATCTGAACCAGAAAAATTAATTAATGAAATTGTAGTTTCTCCGAATCTTTGCATCATCTTTTACTTTAAAAGTAATTGTTCCGATACTTCCTTGTGTGTTCACAACCTTAGCATCTTTTGTATTTCCTGTGATGGCTCCATCTTCATAAAGTGGTGCTTCCCATTTATCTGTACCATTTGATGAAACATATTCTAAAACAGATGAATCAAATTTTATATTTGCTGTATATGCTCCTATTCCTTTTTCTCCACTTTCAATGCTAATATTTTTTAATCCAATTGTAACTGTAACATTACTTCCTCTTCTTACTTGAGTATCATTTACTTGCAAACTTGTATTAAAACTATTAGTTGCTGCGCATACTGTTGTAGTAAACAATAAGAACATCATCATTATTAATACTAAGCTAATCATTTTTTTACTTTTTACTTTACTTTTCATTTTGTTCTCCTTTATACAATATTTTCATATGTTATTCGTAAACATATTATTTTGTTTTAATTTGTGCCAATACTAATCTTTTTTCTAATAATAAATCTGTAGCTGTAATTGCATTATCTTTGTTGATATCTCCTGCTTTAAACTTATCTCCTGTTAAAATCCATTCTTGTTTTCCTTTTGATACCAAATGCCTTTTTATTGCTAAAAGATCTGTTGCTGTTATTTTTCCATCTTTATTTATATCTCCTAATATATACTTGTCTGGCCTCTCCTCCTCTCTAATCCAATTTACATTTGCTGTCGCAGTTCCTAAATTTCCCGCTTTATCTTCAAACGTGAATGTAAAGCTTCCATTTTCAGTAAATACATGTTCTCTACTTGCACCATTGTTTGTGATTATTATTGTTTCACTTTCATCTACTAAAGTTGCTATTACTTCTTTATTTGTAGCTTCTTGTGTACTATATTTTATTTTTGCTGTTGGATTTATTTTATCAATCCAATTTACTGTTGCTATATGCTCTTTTATTTCCCAATCATTTACATCTGAAGAAGATTTGTATCTAAATGTATAGCTGCAATTATCTGTAAACACATAACTAGCTTTTACAACTCCATCTATAACTTTAACATCAATAACATCATTATCATCATATACAAATTCTACCTCTGCATCGTTATTATCTGTATCAATTATATATGGTCTAATAGTTGCTACAACCGATTTATTCGTTGGTCTTGTAATATCATAACTAATGTCACTTGCCAAAATTATAGTATCATTTTCAATATAGTCTACTTTTATACTCTTATATGCTATATTTTCAGCTTTGTCAAGAAGTTTAAATTCATACTCTCCACTTTCTTCTAAAGCGAACTCTAATGGATTTGACCTTGCTGTTTGTTGTAACCCTCTTAGTTTCTCTATTTTTTCATTATCTATATCAGCTATATCTATTTTAATTCCTTCACTATTAAAGAATTCTTCTTTTTCAATTTCTCCAACTTGAATTTCTTCATTTCCATCTTCTTGAGTTTTTATTGTAACTACATATTCGGCTATATCGTCAATTTCTTCAATAGTATTCTTATATGAAATTTTTTTAGTCTTTCCATTTTCATCTACATAGACTATTTTATATACATCTCCTGAATTATCCAAATATGAAACACTTTCTAATTTTCCATTTTCTACATCAACATAATTTATTTTATTGTTATTTTCATCTAATATATATACATCTTCATCAATATCATCTAATAAAATAATTAATTTGTCTTCATCTAATTTATATTTTATATTAGCTGTTGGAATATCCTTATCAATCCATGTTACTTTTGCTAAAGCTGAACCTTTATTTCCATTTGCATCTTGGAATTCAAAAGTAAATTCACCATTTTTCATAAATACATAAGTATCACTACCTTCATTATTTGTGATTGTTATTTGTGTACTTGGATTAACAAGTCTTGCTACTACTTTACCATTTGTTGATTCTGTAGTGCTGTATGCGATACCTGCTGTTGGATGTGGATTCTTTGTTATATCTTGAAACAAGTTAAATTCTCTTGCAGCAAACCAATTACCATTAGATGCACTATTTGCTACTATTTTAACAAATTGAACTTTTTGAGGGTCTGAAATCTCAAAATTTTTGGTATTAGCTATAGCTTGTTCATTTGTATTTGCTTGGTTCGAATAAGTTAGATTTGATAGATTTGATAATTCTTCCCAAGTTTCTCCATCCATACTACCATACACTGTTCCATTTAATATCTTACCATTTCCTCCGACCTGCAGGTACATATTCAACTGCAGATAAATATACTGGCTCATTTAATTTTATTGTGATAAATCTTTCTGTATCTGTGCCATTCCATGCACTATGCCATCTTGTATTATAGTTACCATCTATTGCATTTGCAGCAGCTCCAGCATTGTTTGTTGCTTGAGTTGAAACACTATGAATGCTTAGATGTGATACTGGAATATATTTTCTAGTATCTGGTTCTTCATTTTTTGTATAACTTAGTGAAACATAATTACTTGGAAGGAATGTACCTGTTGCTCCCACACGAACTTCTACTGTTGCATCTCCTGTTAAATCTGGGCTTGATGTTCTATATGAAGTCCATTGGCTTGTTCCAGCCATACGCCATTCCATAGTTAGATTTGCGCCCACAACACGATTTTCTAAATCATTATTATATAGCATAGTTGGTGTACTTGCAGTTGAAATATCTATTTTATATAGATTTTTTTCTTCATATCCTACTCCAACAATGTGCACATAAATGTCATTATCTGCTGTAATGCTATTTAGTTCTTCTTGAGTTAATTGTAATTTATGTTCCTCTTCTGCAGTAAATATTACTTCTTTCCAATTTTCCTTTCCTTGTAATGCTTTATCTTTTCCAACTAAACAATAATCCCAACGTACTCCAGTTCCATTAAAGCGATTTGATAGAACAATTTTCCCTGCATCTGCTCCATCAAATGAGAATGTTGCAATTGTTTTATCTACTTGGCCTAATAAAAAGTTTGCTTCTAATCTTGTGACACCTGGTTGACATACAGTAAAACTATTAGCTGTATTATCTGGTAATCCTTTTGCTGCTTCTAATGTTCTTGTTTGCAATAGTGTAAATCTATAATTATTCTCTATACTTGTTATTTTCGTTTTAATTAAATTTGTTGCATTATACATTGGTAATGGATAATATTCTAATGCTTCTGCTAAATCTTCAGCTAAATCATAAAAATCATTTTCTGTTTTTGCTTCATTTGCATTATATACTTCAATAAGTCCAAGCCAAGCATCAAAATTAATATCTTGAATTTCAAGTGCTTTTCTATATAATTCTTCTTGCTTTTTCAATGCTGCTTGCTTAGTTTCCTCTTTTTCTCGGTCACTTTGATATACTTTTGCAAGCATAATTTGTTCTTCTGCTTTTACTAAATTTTCATAATCATTTACTGCTGCTTGTTCATATTCCATATATACACCATTGTAAAAACCTCCGGTTATTTATTTTTCCACCCCAGCCAAGTAGGTTTCCTCCTCCTCCTGACTGAGTCCATCCAGATACGTCATTATCTAATCTCCAGTATCCTCTTCCTTGTGCATCTTTACTATAGAATAAAAGTGCAGCATGTCCTGGTTGACCTACAACAATTGCTGGTATTCCATGAGTTCCACGAATGTTTGCTCCACTTTTTGATATACCTCCACAAACAGCACCAGTTCCAAATTTGTTTCTAAAATTCATCCATACTTTGTATAGCTTATACTCTGAAGTCCCTCTTGTTATTTTTAAATTATATTGTTTAACATTTTTTCCACCTGGTATAACAAATTCTGAGTCGAATAAACCTACTCTTCCAATTTTTTCTCCATTTTCATTAACTAATTGTGTACCTATATTATCATCTGACTTATCTACTGCAAATAATTGATTAAAGTAACTTTCATTTTCCGGAGCATAGTACACTGGATTTGCATAATTTGGCCAAACATAAGCTATATATGGGTGAGGTGTTGTATATCTCCACACATTTCCTGGATTTCTATCTACATTATCTTGTACATATTTATTTAGCCATAAAATTTCTTCATCATCTATATTATTACTCAAAACTAAACGCATTTCTGCAACATGTAAATCTTCAAACATATGTGTCATATCCATGCTATTTGTTATTATCATTTTACCATTTTTATGTAAATATTTGAATATTGCATAACGTCTAAGCGGCTCTGAACGGTTTTCTATTGGTTCAGATTGCATCCATAAGCCTACTCTTTGTGTATGTGTTAGGGCAATTGAAATTGCCATCTTTTTATATAAATCTCCATAAGTCATTTCTGGATATGTTGGATTATTTAAAAGGTCTGTTTCTGGGTTTGTCTTTTCAAAATCGCTAGAATACTCATCATAAAGTTCAGTAAGAATTTTTAGTGCATTATAATGGCTTCCACCAGCTGGCGTTCCACCCATAATATATAATCTTAAAATATCTACATCCTCTGTTAACCATGTATATACTAGTCTATTTTCTTCACTTTCTCCTAAAAATCTCTTTAATGCATAGTTACCTGCTCTATTGATAAACTCTCTTTTTAAAAGCGTTAATTCATATTCTTTATTAGTTGTTAAATCTGCACCAGAATCTATAAATTCTTTAATTCTCGCATCTAGTTCTGCTATAGAAGGTACTAATTTTTCTTCTGATTCTCCATAACCCTCTTTAGTTAATTTTGCATCAGCATAAACAGAATGGTCATTACCATTATGTCCGTTATTTTCTGCTTTTAAATATATACGTTTTGCACCCTTAATAGGTATTTTTACATAAGTCGCATTTTCTCCTGGTTTAGTTACAACAGAATCTTCATTTGTAACTTGTCTCCAATTATCTCCTGTGGTTTCATCTGATAAATAAATTTTAAATATTACACCATTACTAGAGCTAGCGGCTGTTCTGTTTAATCCTGTATATGTTTCAAAATAATCATACTCGCCTGCATTAGTTAAACTAAATATTACCTCTGAAGCTGCATGAGCCCATAATCCATTATCGAACTCATAGTATGCTCCTTCTATTTTTACGGCGATTTTCCCACCGCCATTTACTTCATTATAACGAAGCTGATCATACTGCATTCTCTTTATCTGAAGCAAATCGCTTTCACATAAATAATGCACCTCATCTTCTTCTGCTGCTAAAGCTTTATTAGAAGTACTTATAAATAAAACTAATATTAGTAATAAAACGAGGCAAAAAACTACTTTAAGTAAAAACTTATTCTTACATTCTTTATTTTCTTTCATTTTAACACTCCTTATAAAATACTTTTAATTCTTAAATTAGTTATATATAATTAGTATCTTTTTATATTATATCATATTTTTAGTAGTTATGTAAATATAGGTATAATTTTTCTTATATATTTTAACATTTTATTGTTACAAAACAATTTCATTTCTTTTACTTTTATATTACAATATCCATTTTTACTATATTTCGCACATAATATTTCCACCTTTTTCAGTTCTTATTCCTTTTTTAGGAACTTGTTCTTTTATTACAGTTACAGATTTATCTATTTCCTTTTCATTTTCTATATTTAATTTTAAAATAAGACCGCTTCTCTTCTAATACTTTTTTTGCTTCTTTAACTGTCATTCCAGTAATATCTGGGACCTCTACATATTCTTTTTTTTCTTCTTCTTTTTTTACTTCCATATATGGTAGTACCTCACTAAGTATCTTCCCAGCAGTAGGTGCTGCAACAGCTCCTCCTTGGTGTCCCCCTTCTCCTGTTGGATTATACAATACAACAAGTATTACAAGTTCTGGCTCTTCTGTTGGAGAAAGCCCCATAAACGATGTTATATATTTATTAGTTTTTACTCCATCTTCAGATGTTCCTGTTTTCCCTCCAACAGTATATCCTTCTACTTTAGCTCCTTTTCCTGTGCCTTCTGATACTACTGAATTCATCATGCTTCTTACTTTACTTGCCGTTTCTTCTGTTATACTTTGAGATTTTATAACTGTTTCTACTTCTCTTCTTTCTCCTGTTTCTGAATCTATAACAGTTTTAACAAGACGTGGCATTACAAGCTTTCCTCCGTTTGCAATACTAGATACTGCTGTAACTAACTGAATTGGTGTTATTTCAAATCTTTGCCCAAATGATAATGTTGCAAGTTCAACAGGACCTACTTTTTCTTCTTTTAAAAATATACTTCCTGCTTCTCCGTGGTAAATCTATTCCTGTTTTGTCCAATAATCCAAATTTTCCTAAATAATTATAATAAGTCTTTACTCCTAATCTTTGCCCTAAAGATATAAAAACTGGGTTACACGAATTCATAAGTGCTTCTCTTAAAGACTGCCCACCATGTGGTCTATAATATCTCCAACATTTAATACGAGTTCCAGAAATTTCAATTGCACCTGTGCACGAAAATTCTCCTGCATTATCTGTTTCTTTTACAATGCCTTCTTCAAGAGCTGCAGATGTTGTTATAAGCTTAAATGTAGAACCCGGCTCATAAGTATCTGCAATTGCTTTATTTCTCCACATTTTTTGAAGAGCATTATTTCTATCTGCCGAAGCTAAACTCCCCCAAGTATTTAGAAGCTCATTATTATTAATAGTAAATGGTTCATTTAAATTATATTCTGGGTATGTTACCATTGCAAGTATATCTCCATTATTGGGGTCCATTATTATAACCACTCCACCCTCTTCACATTTGTTATCTATGCATACCTCTTCTAAATATTTAGTAGCTATACTTTGTATATTTGAATCTATCGTTAATTCTATACTATCTCCATCTATTGCCTTTGTATATCCTTCTTCTCCATTTCCTATTACACTTCCTGAAGCATCTGCTTTACGTGCTATTTTTCCCTTTTTTCCACTTAAAATTTCATCATATTTTGCTTCTATTCCATCTAGTCCTTGGTTATCACTTCCAGTAAATCCAATAATATGTGATGCAAGAGTACTATTTGGATAAAATCTTTTTGTATCTTCATCTATATTTATACCATATATTATTCCTGTCTCTTGCATCCATCTTCTTAGTTCATCCGTTTTTTCTTTATCAACCTTTTTTACTATTGTTTCAATAGAAGTTTTTCTTTTTACTCTTTTTAAAATCGTCTCATAATCCAAATCAAAAATATCTGACAAAGCCCTTGCGACCTTTTCTTTATTATCTTTAGAAATACTGCCTGGGTTAACAGTAACAGTTTCAACACTTGCACTCATAGCTAGAATTTTTCCATTTCTATCATAAATCGTGCCTCTATTTGGGTTTATCATTCTATCTAAAGTTTGCTGCACATACGCCATTGTTTGTAATTCATCCCCTTGAATAAATTGTATATATATAAGTCTTAAAATAAGCAAAAAATATACAAAAGCCACTACAATTAGCATATTCTTCATTCTTCTTTTTCTAGTAATATTAGACACTAAAAAATCACCATTCCTTTCTTTATATTTATATTTATTATTCATGACAATATGAAAAAAAGAAGAGATAGATACTCTTCTCCTTCTAATATTATGACTTATACTCTTTTACATATGTGTAAACAAATAATTTATCCCTCCATTTGCAAGTGCTGTTAATGCAAGCATTATTACTCCTGCTGTAAATACTCCTGCAATGATTACTGGAATTGCTTTTTTGGGTTCTAGATTTAAGAAATTTGCAATTAGTGAACCCATCCACGCTCCTGTTCCTGGAAGTGGTATTGCTACAAACAAGTACACTCCAAGTAGTGCTCCTTTTTGAAGTTTTGAACTTTCTGCAATTTTCTTTGTTGCTTTTTCGGTTGCCCAGTCTATTATCTTTTTTAGTATTTTTATTCTTCCAAGTAAATCAAATATTGGTCTTATATATTTTACTATAAAAAATGCAGGTATTATATTTCCGAATAAAGCTAATTATAAATGCTTCAACATATGTAAGATGAAATGTAAGAACTCCAACTGGTATTGCGCCTCTTAATTCTATTATAGGTATCATACTTATTATAAATGTTGCTAAATATCCAACTAACATATTTTAATCATCCTTACTAATTTATTTAGGTTTTTATTGGTTTTACCTATAAACCTTATTTACTATTTCTTCTTTTGCTATATTTCCTTCTCTTAAAATAGATATTTCTCCTTTTTCTACTTTCACAACAGTCGAAGGAATACCTATTTTCGTTCTTCCTTCATCTACTACTGCATCTATTTTATTATCAAACTCTTTCAAAATTTCCTCTGGAGTTGTCATAGGAGGTCTACCTGCCAAGTTGCAACTTGTTGCAACAATGGGTGTTCCGAATAAAATCCATTAGCTTTAACAAAAATTTATTATCTGGCATTCTCACCCCAATTGTATCTAAATTTGATGTAACAATTTTAGGAATCATCTTATTTTTCTTTAAAATAATTGTAAGCGCTCCAGGAAAAAAACTTTGCATTATCTTCTCTTCTACTTTAGATATATCTTTTGCTATACTTTTTACCATTTCCATATTTGAAACTAATACATTCATCGGATTTGTAAATTCTCTTCTTTTTAGTTCATATATTTTAGCTATCGACTTTTTATTTAAAGCATCTGCTGCCAATCCATATACAGTATCTGTTGGAATAGCAATAATACCTCCATCTTTTATTATTTTCTTTATCTTTATTAAGGTTTCTTTCGTATAATTTCCGTGACTTAATATCAATATATTCCATATCTACTTCAAAACTTCCTTAATTATTCCATAGTTATTGTAATTACAGCACCCTTTTCTACTGTTCCACCTGCTCCAATATCTTGCGTTTTTACCTTCCCACTTCCTGAATAAGAAATATTTAGTCCCTTTTCACTAAGAAGTGATTTTGCCTCAGATAAAGTTTTGCCGAACTAAATTTGGCACTTCAACCGAAGTTCTAACACTATTTTCTTCTGTATATAGCACAACTGTTGCTCCTTCTTCTACAAGTGCATCTTTTGCTGGCACCTGCTCTGTTACTAAAACAGAATTACTGTTTTGTGTATCTCCATAAATCACCTTAAATCCTACATTTTCAAGCGATTTTTTTGCTTCTGTCAATGTTTTATTTGTAACATCTGGCACTTTTGTTCGTTTCATAGTAGTAGTTACTGTCATTTGAGATTTATCTGATGCAATTCCCATATATGGTAATACCTCTGACATAATATCTGACATAATTGGCGCTGCAATTCTACTACCATATGAATTTTCTGCTTCTAGATTATATATTATAACTAAACCTACTATTTCTGGTTCATCTGCTGGTGCAATTGCTATAAAAGAAACTGTATACCCGTCATCTGGTTTATTTATAGGAGGTTCAGATGTACCCGTTTTACCTCCAACAGTATATCCTACAACCGAGCCATACTTTTTTACAGTATCTTCAATATTATTTTTCATCATGTCTCTCATTTTCTTTGCTGTTTTTTCTGATATAACCCTTCTTACCTCTTTTGTTTCATTATCTGTAACCGTTCCTGTATCTGGGTTTACCACTTTTTTTACAACCCTAGGTTGCACTAAAACTCCATCATTTGCTATTGCAGACACAGCTGTTATAAGTTGAAGAGGAGTAATATCAAACCTTTGTCCAAACGAAGTTGTTCCAAGTTCAACAGGACCAACATCTTCTAACTTATGGAATCTACTTGAAATCTCCCATCCTGCATTTACACCTGTTCTTTCAAAAAATCCAAACGCTTCAAAGTATTTATATAAAGTAACTTTACTAATACGATGTCCAAGTTGTATAAAAGCTGCATTACAAGAATTCTTAAGCGCTGTTCTTAAAGTTTGGTTTCCATGCACTTGATATTGTGCACATCCTATTTTAGTATCCTCACCTATCATTGTATAACCTTCACAATGAAAATCATTTGCCACATCAGTATCAGTTATTCCCTCTTCCAAAGCTGCAGCTGATACTATAAGTTTAAAAGTAGAACCAGGCTCATATGTACTTGCAAAATTTCTATCCTTCCACAAATTCTCAAGCTGATTTTTCTTCTCCTCCTCTGTAATTTGCTCATTTGTATTTTCATCTTCTCCTTCAGGATTATCTTGATTATCTTGATTATCAGGATTTTCAGGAGTATTTTCTACTGGTATTGTAAAAGGAGCATTCAAATCATAACTTGGATAAGTCGCCATAGCAAGTATTTCTCCAGTTTTAGGCCTCATTAAAATAACAGAACCTGCAGGAGCATCATTATCTTTAACACCTTTTTCCAAATACTTTTCAACTATACTTTGAATGTTAACATCAATAGTAAGAAAAATATTAGACCCATTTTGCGCTTCAACATATTGGTCTGCATTATCCGAAATCATATCGCCTTCAACATTTCCAGTAGTAACTATCTTACCGAGAAGTACCACTTAGCTGCTCATCCCACTTATACTCCACGCCATATAATCCATTAGAATCAGTACCAGTAAACCCAATTACATGAGAGGCAAGCGAGCCATAAGGATAAAACCTCTTATTATCTTCATCTATATTTATTCCTGCTGTTACCTTATTCTCCTTCATCCACTCCTTTAGCTTCTCAACCAAATCATTCTCAACCTGTTTAGCTATAACCTCAGTAGACTTCTCACTCTTAACCTGTGCAAGAACAGTATCGTAGTCTAAGCTAAAAATTTCGGAAAGCCCTGAGGCAACCTTCTCTTGAAGTTCCAAAGTCTTATACTTTGCAGTAGCCTCATCCTTATCATCAACAACAAACTTAGCAGGATTAATAGAAATTGTATCAACAAGCACACTACCTGCAAGTTGCTTACCATTTGTATCATATATATATCCCCTTTTAGGAGTTATAATCTTATTCAAAGTCTGCTGCCTAGACGCAAGCTCCTTAAGCTCAGACCCCTGAACAAATTGAATCCAAGCAATTCTCACAGTAAGCAAAGCAAAAATAATAACCATAACCTTTGAAGTAGCCTTAAGCCTATACCCTGGTATAGCCTTATCTGGTACTTTTTTTCTATTTTTTCTCTTGTTTTTTTCCAAAATCATTTCACCAAAGATATTTTATATTAAATATAGAGAAAAATCAAGTATAATGTACTCAATTTCACATTCTGTACAAAAAAGATACCATCTGGTTTGTGATGGTATCTTTTCATTGGACGAAAATAACTAAAGCGCAGTGCTTTTGCTTATGTTTTATCTACCTCGCTGAGATATGATAAGTATCTGAATCTAACTCCGTTATCGTGCAGGATGTTAGAGGGATAGAAACTAGGGGACGAAGTGCACTCGTGGGGCCACCCACGTAGCCCGAGCCGAAAGTGCTGTAAATAACCACGTAGCCTGAGCTCACGCCCTGCAAACCGAAGCGGCAATAGCCAGAGTACAAATTGACAGAGCGGGAAGACAGCCAGTATGTCCTGCTGTTAGCTGGGCTTATTATTAATTCATAGTATTTTGGGTCCTTCCACTCTGTTTGGCTTGCACTTGATGAGTATTTATGATACCAATATGACTGTCTGAATGTCTCCTCTGTTGTTCCTCCACTACTTCCTGTTATCCACTCTCTTTGCTTACTTCTTTCATTAAATGGTACTGTATCTTCTTTATCATGACTATTCCAATAATTTGGATATATTGAACCCAACACTGTATATGTTGCTGTATCTCCATATTTATATCCATTTACAGTATATTCTGTCCA
>CANSWM010000012.1 GCA_947650745.1 uncultured Clostridium sp.
ATTTGATGATAAAATAATTGGATATCAAAATTATAAAGAGGGCAACAAATTACAAGTTGAAAGTGAGATGAGAATATGGGATTTGATTTAGGACATACAATAAGTTCGTTATCAAAACTTGCATTACGAACTAAAAGAAGATTAGATAATAATTGTGCAAAAGATAATGAGAGTAGTTTTCAAATTATATGTCATGAATTTAATAATAATAAACTGATAAAAAAATATGAGGGATATACTCAAAATAAAAATTTTAAAGTTAGCTTAAGTGGTAGAACTGTATATATTTATGATCATGAAGAAAATGAATTAGCAAAATTCCAAGATGTTCCTTATATGTATCGAGGTAAATTTATTCCAAACACAAATATTTTAGTAGTAAAATCAACTTCTGGGTGGCTTCTATTTTATGATTTAGATAAATTAGAATTAATGAAAAAAATTAAATTTTCAAATATGGGAAGTCAAGATGAAAATTTTGATATTACTTATGACGGAAAATATTTATATAACATTGAAGCACCTAAAACTTCAACTAGAACACAACTAACAAAATATGATTTAAAGACTTTAAAACCAATTACTACTTCATTTCACAATATGGATAAAATCTTTTTAAAGTATGTAGAAATATACAATGATAGTATTTATCTTTTCGGATTTGTTAGAAATGATGAGGGGGTAAAAGATTATAACTTTATAGGATTATATAAAGAAGTAGAAGAAAAAGCTGGAATACAAGGACTAAAAAAATTAGATGAAGAATTATCTAATAGAATAAATCAATATAAGGTCTGTGAAGATTATGGATTTACTCAAAAATCTTTAAAATATCGTCATTTAGAAAAAATAGAGGATTTAGAGGTAATAACTTTAAAAGATGCCTATCAGCATATTAAATAAAAACAAATTACAAGCTGACAAGGAGGTAAGATATGAAAAAAATGCAAACAATTATTAGTATAAGAAAAATTATTATGTCTTTAATAGCACTTATAATACTCATGTGGGCTTTTTTCCAAAATGCTACTTGGGCGAAAATAATTATTATTCCATTTTTAGTTTGTTCTTTTGCTATGTTATGTGAAAATTTGTTTTTGCTGCTAAATAAGAAAAAATTATCTAATATTTTTAAATATATTTTTCGTATAAGTTTCTTTGTTTATGTATTTGGATTTTTAGCATATATGGTTTATTATTCTTTTGCATATAAAAGTTATTCATTTTTAATTGGTGTAGTAATATTTTTACCATTTGTCATTTATTTTTTTAAGAAGTCATTTTTTAATAAGGATAATAAGCCACAAGGTTGATTTATGCAAAATAGGTAAACCAAAAATTTATCGAAATGTATAGTAAGTAAAGTTGATATTATTCTTATATCAAGAGGAATCCATCAAAGGAAACCTCTTTATTTTTTATATAAAGTATGTTATAACTAGATTATAAAGAAAGGGACTACTAATATGGGAAAAATAAATGAAAAAGAGTTAAGAGAGCTAGTTTTAGAAATAAAACACAATAACAAAATAGCATTGGAAAAGCTATATAATAGATATAATAAATTGGTATATGGAATTGCATTTAGTATATTAAAAAATAAAGAAGATTCAGAAGATGTAGTCCAAACAGTATTTTCAAAACTATATATTTTAGAAAAAGATAAATTGCCAACAGACAAAATAGGAACTTGGTTATATACAGTAACTAAAAATGAAGCATTGTTACTTTTAAGAAAAAACAATAATGATGTCAATTTAGACACAATTTATGATTTAGAAGATGAAAATAATGAAATAGACAAATTTATAAATAAAGACTCTTATAATAGGTTAATAAATGGATTAAATCAAAAAGAGCAAGAAGTTGTTTCTTTAAAAATACTATCTAATTTTACTTTTAAAGAAATTGGAGAATTGTTAGGAGAATCAGCAAATACAATAAAGTGGAGATATTATAAGTCCATTTATTCATTAAGAATAATGTTAAGCAATTTAGGTATGTTTATAATAACATTTGTACTTGGAATAGCAACATTAAAAAATCAGAAAAAATCAGCGCCAATTATTAAAGAAGATGAAAATTTTAATAATATAACTGGAGAAGATACAGCAAATAAAGAGAATGACAGAATAGATACAAATGAGGTAATACAAGATAACGAGAATACAGACTCTTTTGAAAATATTATAATAGAAGATACAAATGTAAATACAACAAATTATTTAAGTATTGGGATATTTAGTATTTCTGCTATATTTTTAGCCATCACAATAACCTTTTCAATTTTTTTAGCAAAATACCAACTAAAAGTAAAGAAAAAATCATCTAAATAATAGAAAGGTAAAAAGGTGATTGTATGAAAAAGAAAAATATTTTAATTATAGCAATAATTGTATTATTAGTAGTAGTATTGTTATTTCCTTTTAAAATAAACCGATTAAAAGATGGAGGAACTGTAGAATACAAAGCATTACTATATAAGTTAACTGATTATCATAAATTTGGAACAGATACAGAATATGTAGAAGGCATTAAATTTGAAATATTAGGAAAAGAAATATTTAATAATACAACTATGTACCATATTGAAAAAAATCCAGAAACAGATAAAAAAGTAAAATTAAAAGACTTAAAAATAACAGCTAAAAATGTAGATACAACAAAATTAGTTAAATTTGATGGTGTTTTATATGGAAAATCTAATGCTCTTATTGACTATGCAGGAGATTTAAACAAATCAATAGGCAAAATTGATTTTCTAATAGGTGAAGAATATATACCTGAACTAAATGGAGAAACTAATTGTAAAGAAATATTTAATGCTAGTGTATTAGAGGCTAATGGAAAAAGTATGGTATTAAATGTTGATAATGTAGCAATTTTATTTGAATCAATAGATAAAGAAAATATAAAAAAATTAAATGGCGAAGACGAAAATACCGAATATACTTGTGGCGAAATACATAGTTTTGTAGGAACTGTATTAGAAGAAACAACTACATATATGATAGTTGAGCCAAACGAAGATGAAAAAGAAAGAGAATCATCAGACAAAATCCAAATAAATTATGGGGCAGACCATAAGGATTATTTATATGGAATAGGAAGAAAAGTTATCATCCAATATAATGGAGCAATAAAGGAAAGTTATCCAGCACAAATCAATACAGATTATATCTTAACAGATGGTTATGAGAATTTTACACTAACAGTAAAAAAATCAGAAAATACGAATAAAAGAAAAATACTAAACAATACAGAATTATATAAAAATAATTCAGTCTTTAATTTATATTATTATGGATTAGATGAAGTAAATGTAACTATAAAAGGTCAAACTATGTCATTAGAAAAAGCATTAAAAAGTGGAAGAATTACATTAGATGGGTTAATTATAAAAGCTAATAAAGACTTTCCAAATGCTACTTCTTATGATGATGGTGGAAGTATAGAATATCATTATAAGGATTATTCAATAATAAAAGTACATAAATTAGATGGTAACAGAGATGTGTATATTGGTGTTCCAAGTATGAAACTTAATGATTTGAAATTATAAGAGTTAAATAACACCTAAGCGACAATTTAAGTAAGTAGGGCAGGTAATTAAGTTGATAATTACTTGTCCTTTATGATATAATCAAAACACAAGATAGTAATTTTTTGTTTAGATTGGAGGAAAATATGAAAGAGTCAAAAGTCATAACATTTATAGGAGGATTTTATATATTTGGAGGAATTATTATATTGTTGTCATTGATATTTAACGGTAGTGGACTCAATATGATATTTGGTGTACCCAATATTCCAGATTATATTGTAAAATTATTAGTAGGTATTATATATATACCATTAGGTTATTTGTATATAAATAGGATAAAAAATTCAAACTGGATAGTATTAGCATTGGCTATTATATTCTTTTGCATTAGTGCTTCTTTGACAACAGAATTTAATACACAACCATTTATAGGGAACTTAATATATTCTTTGTTTGTTATAATTGCAACCATTGTGAGAAGAAAAGAATTTATAAATAGTTTGAATACAATAATGAAAAAATAATAGATAACCATAAAATTACAATAAGTAAAGGAGATTCAAGAAATGACAAATATTTTAGTTCACGGACTAGGACAAGATGAAACAAGTTGGAATGAAGTAAAAAATCAATTAAATAATAATGGAATAAATGTAGAAACACCTAATTTGTTTTCTATTGTAAAAAATTATCAAGTGAATTATGAAAATATGTATAAAACATTTGCTGATTATTGTAATAGTTTTAACGAAAAAATAAATCTAGTAGGACTTTCATTAGGTGGAGTATTAGCTGTTGATTATATAACAGAATTTCCAGAAAAGATAAATTCAATAATACTTATAGGAACACCATACGAAATACCAAAGACTATATTTACTATACAAAATATTATTTACAAATTTATGCCTAAAAGAATATTTGAAAGAATAGGGTGTCCTAAAAAAGATATAATTAGATTACTAGATTCAATGAAGAATTTATCTATTCCAAACAAAGCACCAAATATAAAAAGTAATACACTAATTATATGTGGAGAAAAGGAAAAAGATAATATAAATATGAAAAGTGCTAAAAAGCTAAATGAGGTTATACAAAATAGTAAATTTAGGATTATAGAAAATGCAGGACACGAAGTAAATATTGATAATCCAAAAGGACTTGCAAATATAATTTATGAGTTTTGGAAAGATAATGAAAACAATATAAAGTAACTGCAAAATTACAATTTTATAGTTAAATTCAAATTAAGGCACTTATCGAAGTGTCTTTTATAATCTTACAAAAATGTAAGATTATTTTAGCAAAATATGTGATATAATACTTTTGGAGGATAAAATAAAATGCAAAAAATATTAATAGTTGAAGATGATGAAAAATTAAGAAATGAATTAGAAATATTTTTGAATAACAACGATTATCAAGCAGAGAGTTTAAAATCTTTTGACAATACCATAGCTGATATTTTAAAAATAAATCCAGATCTTATTTTATTAGATATAAATTTGCCAGGAGTAGATGGAGAATATATTTGCAAGGAAATTAGAAAACAATCCAATATGGGAATTATTATTGTAACTAGCAGAGATAACGAATTAGATGAATTAGTTTCCATTAATTATGGAGCAGACCATTACATTACAAAGCCATTTAATATACATATATTACTTGCAAAAATAAATACATTATTAAGAAGAACAAATAACAGCAATGATTCAAAAGATAAAATTAATGCAAAAGACTTTATCTTAAATGTGGCAAATAATACAATCTTAAAAGATGATAAGACTATTGATTTAACAAAAAATGAATATAAAATTTTAAGATATTTAATTGATAATAGAGGTAAAATTGTTTCAAGAGAAGATATAATGGATTGTTTATGGGAAAGTGAAAGTTTTATTGATGATAATACTTTAAGTGTTAATATTACAAGATTAAGAACAAAATTAGAAGAATTAGGATTACAAGATTTAATAGAAACCAAAAGAGGACAAGGTTATATCTTAAAGGGAGAAAATTAAGATGAGTTTTAAAAAATTTATAAAAGATAAACTGATTTTGAGTTGTTTATTATTATTTGGAATTGTAACGATAGAGATATTTTTATTAGCATATCCAGCCCAACTATTTCTAAAAATATATATTCCAGTTATGATGATTGTTTTATATTTAATCGGAATAGGCATAGAGTATTATACAAAACTCAAATTTTATAAAAATTTAGAGAATACCTTAAATGATTTAGATGATAAATACTTAATTAGTGAGATTATAAAAGAACCAAATTTTATTGAAGGTAAAGTATTAAAAGATTCATTAGAACAAATAGATAAATCAATGGTTGAACATGTCAATAAATACAAATATATGCAAGAGGACTACAAGGAATACATAGAATTATGGATTCACGAAATAAAAATACCAATAGCAGCAAGTAAATTAATAATAGAAAATAATAAAAATGAAACAACTAAAAGTATTGGTGAAGAATTAGATAAAGTAG
Source organism: uncultured Clostridium sp. (assembly GCA_947650745.1). Classification (GTDB taxonomy): domain Bacteria; phylum Bacillota; class Clostridia; order TANB77; family CAG-508; genus JAAWPK01. The sequence goes on from CANSWM010000012.1 coordinate 6,051, forward strand.
AAAACTACATAGAACAGGCTTTATACTATGCAAGAAGTAATACAGTAGAAAAAGATTATTATATAAAAAAAGTCAATCTAAAAGATATTGTAAATGAGAGTATAAAAAGAAATAAAAATGTTTTAATACATGAAAAAATATCTTTAAATGTTCACGATTTAGAACTAGAAGTAAATACAGATAATAAATGGGTAGTATTTATATTAAATCAAATTATCCAAAACAGCATTAAATATAAAAAAATCAATGAAAATTTAGAACTTGAAATATATGGAGTAGAGAAAAAAGAAAATGTTATTCTTTATATAAAAGATAATGGGATAGGAATTAAAAAAGGAGAAATTACAAGAGTATTTGAAAAAGGATTCACAGGAACAAATGGAAGATTAATTGGAAAAAAGTCTACTGGAATTGGTCTATATTTATGCAAAAATTTATGTAATAAATTAGGAATAGGAATAGAATTAAATAGTGTTCAAAATGAAGGTACAGAAATACGATTAGTATTTCCTAAAAGTAGTTATATAGAGATAAAATAAATTGCTATCCTGTTACTTGCAGGGTAGTTTTTTTATAGAAAAAGAAATCTTACAAAAATGTAAGATTAGTGTAAGGTAAATCGATATGAACTATAAAAATATGGAGTTATAATAATGTTAGATTGAAAGGAGTTTTTAATTATGGAGAAAGTATTAGAAGTAAAAAACATAGAAAAATACTATGGAAACAAATCAAATCTAACAAAAGCAATAGACAATATTAGTTTTAATGTTGAAAAAGGAGAATTTGTTGGAATTATGGGAGCAAGTGGATCTGGTAAAAGTACACTTTTAAATGTTATTTCAACAATAGACAGAGTAACAGCAGGACATATTATCGTTAATGGCGAAGATATTACAAAACTAAAAGGAAACAAACTAAATAAATTTAGGAGAGAAGAATTAGGCTTTATTTTTCAAGACTTTAATTTATTAGACACATTAACAGCCTATGAAAATATTGCTTTAGCTTTAACAATTCAAAAGGTAAATGCAAGAGAAATTGATAAAAGAGTTAATGAAATAGCAGAGAAGTTAGAAATTAAAGATATATTAAAGAAATATCCTTATCAAGTATCTGGAGGACAAAAACAAAGAATAGCATCAGCAAGAGCAATTATTACAAATCCAAAACTTGTATTAGCAGATGAGCCTACTGGAGCATTAGACTCAAAATCAGCTAGACAATTACTAGAAAATTTTGAATTTTTAAATAAAAAATTGAGTGCAACTATTTTAATGGTTACACATGATGCCTTTACAGCTTCTTATGCTAATAGAATTTTATTTATTAAAGATGGAAAAATCTTTAATGAAATAATAAAAGGTAATGACACAAGAAAGCAATTCTTTGAGAAGATAATCGAGGTGCAAACACTTCTTGGAGGTGATTTAAACGATGTTATTTAAGTTATCTTTTAATAATATGAAAAAAAGTATAAAAGATTATGCAATATATTTTCTAACCTTAGTATTAGGTGTAGCAATCTTTTATATGTTTAATTCAATAGACAGTCAACAAGCTATGTTACAAGTATCTGCATCGCAAAGAAGTATTATAAAATTAATGATAACAATGCTTGGCTTTGTATCAGTATTTGTAGCAGTTGTATTAGGATTATTGATTGTATATGCAAATAATTTCTTAATTAACCGAAGAAAAAAAGAGTTTGGAATTTATATGACACTTGGAATGGGCAAAAGGCAAATATCAAAAATAATACTAATGGAAACAATATTTGTTGGAGTAATTTCACTTGTAATTGGATTAGTAGTTGGTGTATTTGCATCACAATTTATGTCAATACTAGTAGCAAAAATGTTTGAGGCAGATATGAGTGAATTTCAATTTGTATTTTCAAAAGATGCTTGTATTAAAACTTGCATTTATTTTGCAGTAATGTATGTTGCTGTAATGTTTTTCAATACATTTACAGTTTCAAGATATAAATTAATAAATTTATTAAATGCAAGTAAGAAAAATGAAAAAGTAAAAATTAAGAATCCATTTCTTTGTATAGTAGTATTTATAGCAGCTGCAAGTTTATTAGGATATGCTTATTGGAAAGTAACAGGAGATGTTCACTCTTTAGATACAGCGGATAAACTATTACCGCCTATTTTAATGGGAATTGTTGGTACAGTATTAGTTTTCTGGTCTTTATCAGGATTTATAATACAAGTAGTTCAAAAGATGAAGAATACATATTTAAAAGATACTAATATGTTTGTATTAAGACAAATAAACAACAAAATTAATACAATGGTAGCAAGTATGAGTGTTATATGCTTAATGTTATTTATGACAATATCAATACTTTCTTCAAGTTTAGCATTAAGAAATACAATGCAAAGGGAGTTAGTAGAAATGACACCAGTAGATTTAAACTTATATAAAACAGCGAATCTACCAGAAAGTTATATGAAATATGGAAAAGAAGTTATAACAACAAAAGAGCAGAGAGAAGATTCTAAAATACCAGTAACTGAAACATTAAAAAATAATGGACTAGATATGAGTGTTTTAAAAGATATTGTTGAAATACCAATATATGCTACAAATGATTTGACTTGGAAGGAATTTTTTGGAGATAAGTATGAAGAAATAAAGTCAGAATTTCCTAGCCTTAATTATAACACAGTAGAAATGATGGTAAAAATTTCAGATTATAATAAAATAGCAAAATTGTATGGGATAGAACAATATGAATTAAACACAAATGAATATATTATGATTTGTAATTTTGATAGTATGGAAAACATAATAAATAGAGTTTTGGTAGATGGCAACAATACTTTATCTATTGCAGGCAAGGAATATCAAACAAAATATAATGAATGCAAAGATGGTTTTATACAAATGTCAACAAGTCATACCAATACAGGAATAATATTAGTACCAGATGATTGTCCTTTAACAGAGGAAATAAAAGAAGAATATTTTTTAGCTGCAAATTACAATACAACAACTGATGAAGAAAAAGAAGAAATAGAAAAAATATTTACAAGTGGAGATTCAGGATTTATTCAAAATTTGAATGAAAAAGGTTTAGAAATAGATGGTATGACAAAAATATCTATAATCGAATCAAGTGTTGGAATAGCAACAATAGTAACCTTTATTGCAATTTATTTAGGAGTAATATTCCTAATTGCAAGTTCAGCAATATTAGCATTAAAACAATTAACAGATAGTTCAGACAATAAACGAAGATATACTATTTTAAGAAAAATTGGCTGTGATGAAAAAATGATAAATAAATCACTATTTAGACAAATTGCAATATTTTTTGGAGTACCACTTATTTTAGCAATTATACATTCTGTATTTGGAATACAATTTGCAATAGAACTAATGTCAGGTTTGGCAAGTAAAGAAGATTTATTACCATCAGCAGTTGTAACAGTAATTATTATAGGAGTTATATATGGTGCATATTTCTTAGCTACATACTTTGGAAGTAAAAACATCATTAAAGAGGAGGAATAGATATGTTTGGAATCTTTAAAATGATATTTTTAGGAATCATAACTTTAGTGATAATATTATGGATTACAATTTCTAACATAGGAATAGATGGAAATCTCAAAGATAAAATTATAAATGCCTATGACTCATTCATTCAAAGTTTTGATGTGGCAGGTTTATCGAAGAATAAAGATTTACAGGGAAAAAGAATTTTTGAGGCAGACAAGTATATTGGAACATATAAAGCAGAATATAACAATATAACATCGGAAGAAACAATATTTGGAGGAACAGCTCTAAATAGAAAAAACGGAGATCATATAAAATTAAAAATAAAAGTAGAAAAAGAAAGTGGTAATATAGATGTTGTTGCAAAACTAGGAAACAATGAAACTACTTTAATAAACGATACTGGGGAATATGAAGATAATATTTATGTTGAAGGAGTAAGTTACTTTTTAACTATTAAATTAGATAATTTTAAGGGAAATATTGATATTATAGCAGAATAATAGGAGGAATATTAGAAAAATGGAAGATATAAAAGAAAAAATACCAATGATTATTGCAGTTATTGTAGCAATAACAATTTGTGTACTAGGTTTCTATTTTTTAGAAAATTATGAGGCAGTATATTATACTCAAATAGATAATACCAAAATTCAAAGTATATCTGCAACAGATGATATGAAATATGAATATACTTTAGATTCTTATAATGAAAATGGAAAGAAAAAAGAAATAAAATTTAAAACAAGTAGAGAATTAAAAGAAGATGCTTATTTAATGTTAGAAGTAAGAATATTGGGAGTGCATTCTTGGAAAGAAGTACAGGAAAATGAATTACCAGAGAAAGTGAAAACAGTATTAAATATAAAATAAGGAGGAGTAATAATGCCAAAAAATATAAATTGGGATGGAGTAATTCAATCAATACAAGATTTTTGGTTGCCAATATTAGGAGTTGGTGGAGCAATAATCATAATAGTAATTATTGCAGTAATTTATAAAAAATGGAAAGAAAAGAATGAATAAAAGTAGCAAAAGAGGTGGTAAAGATGAAGAAGTTTCTAAAAATAGTATTTTTGTTAATATTGATAATAACAAGCATAGCATTGCTATTTATTGGAAATGGTTATAAAATGTATAAAAATGCAATAGAAGAAATAAGTATAGGAAACAAAATAAAAGAAATAAAAAGTAAAGAAAACTATACAGAAATTTCAGACTTACCACAAACTTATATCAATGCAGTATTATCAGTAGAAGATCATAGATTTTATAAACACTTTGGAATAGATTTAATTGCAATAGGTAGAGCAACAATAAACGATATAAAAGCTATGGATTTTGTAGAAGGTGGAAGTACAATAACACAGCAACTAGCAAAAAATATATATTTTACCCAAGACAAAAAGATAGAAAGAAAAATAGCAGAAGTATTTATGGCATTTAAAATAGAAAATAAATGTGAGAAAGATGAAATACTAGAATTATATTTGAATACAAGTTATTTTGGAGATGGATATTATACTGTGAGGGAAGCAAGTTTAGGGTATTTTGGAAAAGAGCCAAATCAGATGACAGATTATGAAGCAATTATGCTTGCTGGAATACCAAATGCACCATCAGTATATTCTCCAAGCAAAAATCCAGAACTTGCAAAACAAAGGCAAAAGCAAGTAATGAATAAAATGGTGGAATATAAATATCTTTCACAAGATGAAGCTAACAGAATTTTAGAGCAGAAATAAAACTGTGCTAATTGTAGAACTAACAATTAGCACAAACATCCCCTTTTATTTTCAAATAGAGAACTACTAAAAGTAGTAGTTCTCAAAGGACTAAAAAATAGTTATTAGTTATAAATTATATATACTAATTAAATTTTAATACACAGAAGTTTAATAATTAATGTGTAAAAAAATGCACAATGAGTAATTAATGTTATCGTATGAAAGGAGAAAAAACATGAGTTTTTTAGGAAATGTATTATGGTTTATTTTTGGAGGATTTTTTAGTGGTCTTTCATGGATCGTATCTGGAATATTATGGTGTATTACCATAGTAGGAATACCTTATGGAAAACAATGTTTTAAATTTGCTACTTTATCATTTGCACCATTCGGCAAAGATGTTGAATATGGTGGAGGAGTAGTATCAGTAATTGCAAATGTAATATGGATTATCTTCTTTGGGATTCCAATGGCACTTGAAAACTTACTATTTGGTTGTATATGGTGCATAACAATAGTAGGTATTCCATTTGGACTTCAATTCTTTAAAATTGCTAAATTATCTTTAGCACCTTTTGGAGCAAGAGTAGTATAGTAAACAGTTTGAATTTAATGTTAATTATGAATTGTGCATTATATAAGAGGGCAATTTGCTCTCTTATATAAAATTAAAAATTTGAGTTATATAATTATATTGACTAATTAAAATTTGAAAGCAAGACAAATCCTAAAAACAGTCAAAAAATGGTACTATAAAGGAATTAAAATACTCCGTTTTGTAAAATATAATAAATGTTGCAAAAAGGAGTGAAAAAAGTGGTATTTGATAAGTATTTTTATAAGAGAGATAATATCTTAAAGAGAAGAATTGAGATAGATGCAAGTTTATATGAAAAACTAAAAGAACTATCAGAAGTTTATGAAGCATCAATAAACAAGTTAGTAAATGTTGCTATTATGGAAATGGTAGAAACTAACAATGTGAATTTATATGACAGACCAGAAAAGGAAATTACAGAATCACATAATTTTAATATTAGAGAAACTGCATATAAAGAACTTGAGAGATTAAGTGATAAACATCATCTATCAATATATAAACTTGTGAATATTGCGATATATAATGCAGTAAATAGTTAATAATTCTTATTTGGAACTAGAGGAATCTAGTTCCTTTATTTATGAACAAATGCTAAAAATGTAGAAAAATGTCGGAAAATTTTTTTACCCTACATACATCTAAAAAGGAACTTAATTGACTGTTTACTGGGTTGACTATATAAAAAAATAGTATATAATATTATCAATGTCATATTGGAGGGAATAAAGTTGAATAATAGCAAAACAGAAGAGCTAAACCGAAAAACAATACTCTTACTAGAAAGGACTAAAAAAGAATACAAAAAATTTGCAGAAGAAAGAAAGCAGCTATATTGTTATTTAGTAAACAAAGATGATCTAATAGAATGGGAAAAATATGTAAATAAATTAGAGAAAAAAATAAAAGAGTAATAGATAATATGATAATAAACAAAGGCAGGAGGGAGATATAAAGAAAGAATCATATTTATAATGGACTAATAAACGGACTTTATCTGTAGTAATGTATGTAACAAAATAATTTTGTATATAAGCTAAAAATATAATTTTAATTAAAAGAAAGAGAGGATTTTGTTATGGAAAAAACAAAGAAAATTATTATAATTGATAATGAAGTTTATGAAAAGGTAAGTGATAATGGGAGATTAGTAATACCACATTCTAAAAAAAGTGAATATAAAAATGAGAAAGAAGTAATAGTTGATGGAATAGGTAGAATACAATTAGCAAAAGCTATTATGGACAAAATGGGAATTAAAGCAGGAGATAAACTTGAAGAATATCAAAGTGGAAGAAATATAATTCTTAAAAAATTAGAGCCATCAAAAAGTGCAACGAGAGAAACAAGCACAATAATAGACAATAAATATGAGGTAAAAGTTCAAATAAATACTCTTGACTTTAATACTAATCATAAAATAATGACAGTAGATGAAATAGGAAATGTTTTAATTTGGTGTGATATAAGAAAAAAGGTAGGGATTATAGAAAAAGATAAATTAAAAGTATGTACTAAAGAGGAAGATAACATGATTATTTTAATACCAAAAAGAAGAAAATAAATTTTTTTATAATAATTGATGCGTACAACACATCTAAATACCAAAATAAAAACAAACAACTATTACAAAGTAATAGAAATTTGTTTAATTAAAGTATTGATTGGTATTTTCAAATAATTGTTGTTCTGTAATACCTAAAACCTTGCAGATTGCTTTTTGCTCATAATCTCGAATAAATAAAGTATGATTTTCTATACGAGATATATCAGAATTGTAGAGTGTAACACCTAAAAGAGCTACTTTGTCAGCGAGTTCTCTTTGAGAGATGCCTTTTAGTTCTCTATATTTCTTTATATTTGAGCCAACAATATTGAAATAACCATTTAAGTTTTTGGTTTTCATTATATTATTATTTCACTCCTTAATAAAAATATACAAAATAATAATATATCATTTTTTTGCATTAAGTGTTGCGTACCAATTAGCAAAGATGAAAAAGAAAGGTAAAGGAAAAATGAGTATAGAAAATTGGAATTATAAATATCATAATAAAGAAATTATTGATATAAGAAAAGAACTAACTAAAGATCAGTTAGAAATAATAAAAAAATTGGGAATAGAGGTAAAGGATAAAGTATATACAGAATACGAGTATGACTGTTTAAAAGGAAAACTGGCAGAATATATACAAGATGAAGATAATGAGTATGAAGCAAAATCAGTTGAAGAAAAAGGTGTTAGTAAAGAAAAGTTTAATACTATTATAGAAAAATTTGATGAAATAGATGCAAGAATGTAAGATAATATAGAAATAAAAAAAGAGAAGGTGGGAAATGTCACTTGAGGAATATTGCGAAAGATATTTAGAAAATAGAATTATTGATTTAAAAAGAGAATTAACAGCAGAAGAAGTAAAAATAATAGAAAAATTAGAAGTCAAAATAGAAAATAGCCTTTATAATGGTGCAGAATACGAAAAATTAAAGACAGCAATAGGAGTATATTTTAGTAAATATGATAAAGATAAAGAATTAAAATATAAGAAACCTCTAAAATATGGAGTAACTAAAGAAGAATATGACAAAATTTATAATAAATTTACAGAAATTGATGAAAAATATGAAAACTTACTAGAAGTAAATATTCCTAAAAAAAGTTTTGAAGCTATTTGGCTAAATGAAAAGCAACATATTAGAGATAAACTTATAACTTTTTTAGAGAAAAAGACTCTTAATGATATTCAAAAAAATCAATTATTTGAACTTATTATGAATATTGAAGATGCTACACCTATGCAAAAAGAACGATTTATTTTATATTATGGTTTAGACAAAGAAAAAATACATAGTGCATCTAAATTAGCAAAATTACAACATTGCACTCAATCAAATATTAGACAGGCAATAAACAAAATCAAATCAAAAATAATAAGATTACCAGATGAAAAGATAGACATAATAAGAGAAATAATAGAGGAAAAATAAGAAAGTGGCATTAGAATCATATAAAAATGTATGAAATGGAGAAAATATGAAAGATAAGTTAAAGTTATTAAAAGAACAAATTGAAGAAAAACGAAAGGAGTTAGATTTAGCAATAGACAAAGGATTAGATGCGAAAAGTATCTACCAAATAAATATCGAATTAGATAATATAATTACAGAATATATAAAATATGAAAGACAAAGAGAAATATTAGAGAAGTATGATTATATTTTAAATAATCCTTATAAGAAGCAAATTATAAGTGGAATAATGAATGATGTAAGGAAAGAAATTAAAAATATTTCTGATTATGAGTTAGAATGTTATTGTAACAATGTATATGTATATGCTTGTTTAAGAGCATATAAGATTAGTGAAGACGAAATAGCAAAACAGATTTTGTGTCGCAATAATATAGCAGCAGAAAAGTTAGAAAGTTCAAAATGTAATCATATACGTATAAGCAAAAAATTCAATACAAATATTTCAACTAAATATTATGGAATAGTAAAGGAAAAAATTGCAAATCAAAGTGAATAACAAAATTTGTTTGACAATAGCATAAAAATAGTGTATAATGAATATACTAAAAGAGTAATCGTATGATTACTAATCGGAAAAACCCCTGCCGAAAGTGGGGAGATTTACATTAGGAAAACCCTTGCCTTAAGTAGGGAGTTATACATTAGGAAAACCCTTGCCTCAAGTAGGGAGATTTAAAATACAAACAGGGTATAGCAATATATCCTGTTTTGTTTGTAAAGGAGCAAAAATGGGAGAAAATGAAACACTAAAATTTTATACAGTAAATGAAGATTACATAGACTATTTAAGCAAATTTGATAGTCATGTTAGTTGGAATAAAGAGCAAAAAAGACCTTATGTAGGAATTGTATTAAGGGTAGAAAATTATTTATATTTTGCACCTTTATATTCATACAAAGTAGGTTATGATAAGTACAAAGATAATCCTAGTTTTATAAGAGTAGAAGATAGAAAAGGTAAAAATGTATCTATTATAAGATTCTCTGAAATGCTACCAGTTCCAGAAACAGCAATAAAATTATTAGATTTTAATAGTAGAGGGGACAAGTATAGAGATCTCTTACAAGCAGAAAGCAATTTTATAAATGATAATAAAAATGTGATATATTCAAAAGCAAAGAAAATATACAAAAATGTAGTACATATAAAAATCCCATTTTTTATTAGCATTTCATGTGATTTTGAGTTACTAGAACAAAAATTAAAAGAATATGTTGGAGATGCAGTAAGAGAAACAAAGTTTATAAAAGATGTAGAAATAACTTGTGAAGTCTTTGAAGAAATATCAACTATTGTTAAAGTTTTAGAAGATAAAGGATTCAAATACATAGAAGAATTTACATTAGATGATATATATATGAAAAATGATAAAACTAATGAATTTGCACCTAAAAATGGAAGAATTACAGATACTTTAATCATTAGATATGTAAATGAAGATGACAAAAAGATAGTTTGTAAAAGAAGAAATCATAATAAAGATGGATTTGAAATTAGCACAGAAAAGTCTGTACTAAAAGTAATGAATATAGAAGATGCAGAAAAGCATTTGAATATATTAGGTTATACAAGATTCTTAAATATGATTGACAAAAACTACATGTATGAAAATGATGAGTTTATAGCATATATTCAAGATGTTAAAGATTTAGGAATATTTATAGAGCTAGAAGCAAAGAAAGTAGAAAATGCAGAACAAAATATAGAGCAGCTAATAGAATTTGTAAAAACATTTAACCTAAAAATTGGAACAAAGTTTGATATTAGAAAAGCAGATTTATTATATTCAAAACAAAATAACAAATAATACATGGAGTTTTGCCTAGAAATAGGGCAAAACCCTTTACTTTATTTACATAATGTGGTATAATAATAGCGATTGAGAGGTGCTACTATGTCTAATGTAAATTATAATTTGTATAAGATATTTTGTGTAGTTGCAAGTTCTAAAAGCTATGCAGATGCAGGAAATAAATTAGATCAGACTCCAGCTAATATTAGTACACAGATAAGCAATTTAGAAAATCAATTAGATGTGAAACTATTTTATAGAGAAAAAAATGGAGTAAAGCTAACAGAAAAAGGAAAAGAATTATTTGAAATGGTTAATAAAAGCATTTCTTCCTTTGATTTTGCTGAAAAAGTAATAAAAGAAAAAAATGATTTAGCTAATGGTACTATAAATTTAGGGTGTCAATCGCACTTAACAAATTATTATTTAATGGAATATATTAAAAAAGCTAAAAATGACTTTCCAAATTTAAATGTTGAGTTAACTTGTGGTGCAAATCCAAATGAAATGTTTGAAATGTTAAAAAATCACAAACTTGGTTTTGTAATAACAGATGTTATACCAACAGAAACAGATGAGTTTGTAATTGAAGAATTAAAAAAAGTAAACAATATATTTGTTGCAAAAGAGCCATTGAAAATTGAAAATGTAAAAGAATTAGAAGATTTACGATATATATTAAATTTTGACAATACAATTTCTACTAAAAATCTATTCAAGATTCTAAAAGAACACAAAGTAAAAATTAAACCTAATATGAAATGTGATACAACAGAAATAAGAGTAGAAGCAGTAATGAATGGACTAGGAATAGCTTATGTAATGAAAGAAGCTGTCAAGAAACAATTAGAGAATGGAGAATTATACGAAGTTGAATTGCCAATAGAATTGCCAGAATTGAGTATAAATTTAGTGTATATAAAAGATATGCTAACACAAGTAGATAAGAAATTTATAAAAAAATACTTAAAAAATAAGTAATAAATGAATATAAGCAAATAGGCAGAATATCCTTAAAACAAAGGGTATTCTTTTTTTGTATTAAAAAATATTTAATACTGATTAAATATTTGAGAATAGACAGGAAAATTCTTACAAGATATAATAATTGTGTATCAATTTCAAAGAAAGAGAGATGTTAAAAATGCAAAAAAAGAGAGTTTGTTGGAATATTACAACAAAATGTAATCAAAATTGTAAATATTGCCACAGATTTTTAGGTATTAACGATCTTACTTATGAAGAAAATAAAGAGATATTAAATAATTTGATTAAAGATGGGGTAAACAACATTACTTGGACAGGGGGAGAAGCACTACTATATCCAAATTTAAAAGAACTATTGAAAATATCACAAGAAAATGGTATAAAAAACAAGCTAATAACAAATGGAATGGTATTAGCACAAAATGAAAATATGAGAGAGATTTTAGATTATTTAGATTCTTTGACATTGTCATTAGATACGATAAATGATGATACTAATGAAGAATTAGGAAGAGGCAAAAATCATTTTGAAGAAGTTAAAACTATATTAGACTATGTTAAAGGAAAAAGTTTAAAAGTCAATATAAATACAGTAGTTAGCAAGAAAAACATAAATGAAATGGAGCAGCTAGGAGAGTTCTTAAACAATTATAATATTAGCAAGTGGAAGTTCTTTAAATTTATGCCACTTCGAGAAACAGCAGAGAAAAATAAAGACGAATTTGCAATAACAGATGCAGAATTTGAGCAAACCAAAAATGTATTTAGAAATTTTGGAAATATAGGAGAAACAGACTTTAGACAAGAAAAGGACATGGAAGATAAATATACTTTGCTAATAGCAAATGGAGATATAATAAAAACGGAACATGGTGTAGATGTGAAAAAAGGAAATGCACTATATCAAAATCCAGTAGAATTTATGTATGAATTAGAGGAGAATAGAATGAAAAAGATAAAAATTCTAATTGCCCATAATAACGAGGAAATAAGAAATAAAATAGCAGATAAAATAAAAGGTTTAGATTATGTTGAATTAGTAGATACAGCAGTAGACGGAAAAGAAACATATAATAAAATTATAGAATCAAAGCCAGAAATGGTTTTTGCAAAAATGAATTTAGACAACATGGACAGTATGGAAATAATGAGAAAATCAAAAGAAAGTTTAAAAGATAATGTGCCAATATTCAATATAATTACAAGTGATAATGTTAGTGATGAATATATGAAAACAGCATATAATCTAATGGGAAGAAATTTGAATACATTTGTATCAGAGCCAATAAACAATATGGAGATAGACAATATAATGCAAGGGTATAAAGAATTGAAAGAAAACGCATAAACTAAAAAAGAAGGAATAGGTTTTTACAAAACTTATTTCTTCTTTCCTTTTTGTAGATGTAAATACATTACTGCAATTTCTAAAAAATCTTTTGGGGTTATGTTTTCTTCAATATCAAAATATTGCATAATAGGGCAGTTGATAGTATATCTATACATATTTAATCGTTCTAATGCAGTTCTAAAACTTGATCGTATTGCTGAATTAGGCTTGTTATGTCTTTGTCCAATTATAGTAAAAATATCTTTCAATTTTTTCTGTAAGTCAGGGTAGTAGTAGCATTCAAAAATAGCTTCTCTTATGTAATTAGTTCCATTTGAATTTAAAGGAATTTTTAATGTCAAAAATAATAAATCGAGTTCCTCGTTAGTTAATTCTTCATATTCTCCAAAAAGATACATTTCGTTAATTGTACTATAAAAGTCATTAAAATTTTCATCATCATAGATTACCTTGTATATTCTAGCAGCATTAGACAAGTTCAAATTTTCTTCTTTTTGAGCTGTTAATATAATGTTGTTATTTTTCTTATCTGCAATATTTGTAGATAATCTATCAATTATTTCAATACAATTTATATCTTTTAGGCAAGAATCTAAAACTAATACATTAGGTTTAATATCAAGATATTTTTCTAAAGCAGTTTTTCCATCAGCTGTTTCTATTACTTCTAACCTTTTATCATTTGCAAGCTGTTGACAAAGCCTTATTCTTTGCTCAACATTAGGATTAGCAATAAGGACTTTCTGCATCTGGAAACCCTCCTACAAATGTCTATATTATAAATTCGATAACATTATACCATAAAAATTATGTAAACACAATACAAAATGGAAAAAATAGTAAAAGAAAATTCAGCCTTTTTTCGCCCTTTTTCGCCATATTCCCCCTTTTTTGACATTAGAAAAGTAAAATTCTATATAATGCAAGCAACTTAATCAAAGTCTTAAAAGGGAGGCGATTCAAAAGATATAGAGAAAACACAAGATAATTACAAGTACATATTTTAGACTTTGATTATAGTATTGATTTATTTTTTAATTATTCAAAACTCCTTTAAGAATTTTGTTTAGGCACTATTCTGTAAAGGAGTTTTTTATATGGGGAGGGGTACAAGTAAAAATGTAAAAGTAATTTCACAAGTATTTACATTAAAAAATGTAAATATTAGATATTTGTGCCTATTTCAAATCAAATGTGCAATTATGCGTTGTATATTTGATTTTTTTTATGCTCTAAAAGAAAAACATTGCCGTAGCCCACCTACCAATCAATTCACAAAAACGAATTGATTGGAGGAAAGAGAAATGCAAGATAATGCAAAATGTTTTATAAAATTAAAAAAAGGAATTTATGAAGAAATTACATATAAAGAACTAAAAGAGAAACGAAAAAAATATAGTACATATAAGAAAAAGAAATTTATTAAGTTAGATGATATTTTACTAGAAGTATCAAAAAAAGATTATGAAATTATAGAGTATGAAGAACAAAGACAAAAATATTTAGATCGAGTTGCAAGAAAAATGAATTTAATTTCTTATGATCATGAATCTGAAAATGGAGTAGCATTAAAAAATATAATTTCAAATCCAATAGATAATATAGAAGCTACTTTTGAAAGAAAAATTGAAATAGAAAAATTAAGAATAGCTTTATTACAACTAACTGAAGAAGAATATAAACTAATAAAAGCATTATTTTTTGAAAATAAAACATTGCGAGAATATGCTGCAATAGTAGGCAAACATTACACTACAATTCAAGATAAAAGAGATAGAATTTTAGAAAAATTAAAAAATTTTATAAAAATTTAAAAATTTAATCCTACAAACCTCTCATTTTTTCACAGGAGAAATGAGAGGAATTTTTATTCCACATGAACTTTGAAAATTAAATAGCAATTCATTAAATACATTCCTACTATTCGAGCTAGTTAAAAAGTAATCTCACAAATTACTTTACTTAAATATAAGATAGCCACTTATAAGGCGAGGACAAGTAGTAGGTATAATGATACACTTGTTTAGTCATAGCACGAGCGAGATAAAACCGTCCCACGCATTGAGAACAAATCTGTTGAAAGCAGGTAGGTGGAAGTCCTGTGGAGCAATTTAGCTAATTGCCGTTTAATGAATTTTAGGAGAAGATAGAAAGTAATTGTAAAAGGCTATCTAATCTATAAGGTAGCCTTTTTGAATAAAAAAGGAGAAATAAAACAATGAATATTTTACTAATTATATTTTTAATACTACTTATACTTATCACAATATTTACATATTTAATGATTCTATATGCGAGTATGAGTAAAACAGAAGAAGAAAAAATAATGGAAGATCAAGAACAAATGGAATATTTGAAAAATTATAAAGAAAAAAAGGAGAATAGAAATAAAATGGAAATTAAAAGAGGAGATTTATATTATGCAGCTTTAGACGAAACTTATGTAGGAAGTGAACAAACAGGAGTA
The DNA here is from genome assembly GCA_947650745.1 of uncultured Clostridium sp. Lineage (GTDB taxonomy): Bacteria > Bacillota > Clostridia > TANB77 > CAG-508 > JAAWPK01. The sequence continues at coordinate 21,523 of CANSWM010000012.1, forward strand.
AGACCAGTAGTAATATTGCAAAACAATATAGGAAATGAGCATAGTCCAACTGTTATAATTGCACCAATAACAAGTAAAGTAAATTCAAAATCGATTATACCAACTCATGTGTATATAAAAGGGTATAAAGATAGACTAAAACAAAATTCACTTGTTTTGACAGAACAAATCAAAGCAATAGACAAATCAAGATTAAAATATTATATAGGAGCTTTAGATATTGGAGAATTGAGAAAAGTAGATAAAGCTCTTATTATTTCATTAGGAATAGATTTAGAGAAAATCAAAAAAGAAGTGCCACATAGAGAGGGAATAGAAGAAAAAACAGAATTTGTTACGAGAAATCAAATTGCATATTATGGAATGGTAGCAAGAGAATATCTAAAACATACAGGGAACTTGGAAATTTCAAACGAGGAATTTGGAAAATATATCTTAACACTTATTGATTTATATTCTCCAGATGAAGTTGAAAAACAAGCAGAAAATGTGAAAGATAGAAAATAATATGTCAAATCTATAAAAATATAGGCAAGGTAAATTTTGTACCTTGGAAAAGATTTAGGAAGTTGAGTATGCTATTTATAGGCAATACAAAACTTCCTTTTTAAATTGGAGGAATTGTATGCGAGAAATTGCTAAAAAATGTATAGAGATAGGAATTATAAAAGACCTATATGAACAAGGAATACTAACAGAAGAAGAAATGAAATTAGCAATTATAGAGATAGACAAAGATTTTGAAAGGAGGGTAGCTTGATGCCTAAAACAGAAATGAGAGTTTTTGCATATTGCAGAGTAGGTAATCCAGAACAATTATCAGAAAATGAGCAAAAAGAGGTACTTTTAAGGAAAACAAAAGATAACAAAGCAACAATTATAAAGAAAACAGCAATACATAATGATATTGAAAAATAAAAAAGAACTATCCAATAGCCGTGAAACTAATATAGATAGTTCGGAAAATATTAAAATACTTTCTGCTACTATTTTAGCACAGAAAGTAGGAAAGGACAAGCAAGGATGAAAAAAGTAGTAACTTATGGATTATATAATAATGAAAAGAGTATAAAAGATTTTGAAAAGCAAATACAAGAGTATATTAAAGATTATGGAGAATGGAAAATAGTAAAAAAATTTATAGACTATACAAAAAATAAACAATGTATAAGTTTTGAGAAATTATTAAATGAAGCTTTAGAAGAAAATATTGATATTATTTTAATAAAAAATGTAAGGCAATTTTGTCAAGCAACTAATTATAAGGTAGACTTTTTTATAAAATTTTTTAATCAAAAACAAATAGAAGTAATTTTCTTGGACGAAAAAATTAGTACAGCAGATGCAGTAGGAAGGACACAAATTCAAATAATTGTTTTTATGATTCAAAGCGAAAATGAAATGAGAAGTAAAGCAAAAAGAGAAAATTTATCACGGAGCTATAATAGGAAAAAAAGAATTTGAAAAAGTACAGAAAAAAGTAAAAAACGATAGAAATACTAAAGAAAAAATATATGGTTATGATTTTGTCGATGGAAAATATCAAGTCAATGAAAAAGAAGCTACTAATTTAAGAAATAGAATAGAAAAAGAAGTTGATACAGCTACAAAGGAAGGAAAAAGAAGAAAAGCAAACAAATCACGAAGTGAAAAAATGAAAGCACTTTGGGAAAATGAAGATTATAAAAAAAAGATTACAGAAAGAATTAAAATAGCAAAGAAAATGAAAAAATTAAGTGAAAGGTAGGTATAAGAGAGTATGAAGCGAGTTGTTGCATACTGTCGTGTATCTACTGACCATGAAGATCAAAAAAATTCTTTGGAAAATCAAAGGTTGTATTTTGAAGAATATGTAAGCCAACATAAGGACTGGAAACTAATTGAAATATATGCAGATGAAGGAATTAGTGGAACATCATTAAAAAAGAGAAATGACTTTAATAGAATGTATCGAGATAGGCTAAAAAACAAATATGATATTATACTGACAAAAGAAGTATGTAGGTTTGCAAGGAATACAGTAGATACACTAGAAAAGACAAGAGAATTTAAAAAAATAGGAATTGAAGTAAGATTCATAATAGACAATATTAGTACATTTGATACAGATGGAGAATTAAGACTAACAATAATGGCAGGATTAGCTCAAGATGAAAGTAGGAGAATTTCTGAAAGGGTACAATTTGGAGTAATACAAAGTATGAAAAAAGGAGTTGCTTTTGGAAATATAGTATATGGCTACGATTTTGTCAGAGATCCTATAACTGGTAAAAAGACCAAATTAGTAATTAACGAAAAAGAAGCAGCAATAGTAAGAGAAATATTTAATATGTATCTTCATGAAGGTAAAGGTGCTTATACTATTGCAAAAGAACTAAAAGAAAGAGGAGTTGAAATCAAGAGAACTAGAAGTAAAGAGAAGTCAACAGACTGGAGAGAATCAACGATTTTAGATATTTTACAAAATGTGAAGTACATAGGAGATTTAAAACAAAGGATTACATACACTACTGACTTTTTAGAGCATACTAAAAAATATAATCAAGGCGAAGTAGAATTTATTTATAAAGAAAATCATCATGAGGCTATAATTGACAGGGAAACATTTATGGCAACACAAAAAGAATTAAAAAGAAGAAGTGAAATGTATAAACATGAAAAAAGTAAATACACAAATAAGCATACTTTCTCTGGCAAATTAGTTTGTGCTTGCTGTGGTGCATCTTATGTTGGTGGCGAAAATAGAAAAAGAAAAGATGGAACAATAAGAAAAACATGGAGATGTTATACTGCTACTAAATATGGAAAGAAACATATAGAAAATGACCAAGAAATAGGATGCAATAATGATAGAGTAAATAATGAACTTCTAAAAGAATGCTTCACAAAGGCTTTAAAAGAAATATTAACTAATAAAAATGAAATCAAAAGAGATGTAGAAGAATATGTTAAAAAAGCAATAAATAAATGTGAAAAAGAAACTGAATTAAGTGATATAATTTTAAAGGAAAAAGAACAACTTTGTAAAGAAAAAAACAAACTACTAGATTTGTGTATAAAAGAAATAATTGATGAAGAAACTTATAGACTAAAGAACAAAGAGATAGAAAACAAAATGATAAAATTAGAAAAAGAACTAAAAGCACAAGAGCAGAAAATCAAAATTAGAGATAATATTGAAGAAATATTAAGTAGTGTTAGAAAAACGGTAGATAACATATTGAATTTGAAAAAGTTTAGTAAAAACATTTGTAAGGAATTAGTTGATAAAGTTGTTATATACAATGATACAAAATTTGATTTTTATTTAAAGGGTTACGAAAACCCATATATTTTTGATGAAAAAAGTAACATTTTATCCTTACAGCATTGATGATAACAATAATAGTGTTAATAATACTAGCAGCAGTAACAATACTAACAGTAACAAATCACAACATAATAGGAAAAGCAGGAAAGGGAGCAGAAGACTATGCCAAAGGACAAGAATACGAATTAGGTGAAATAAACAATGTGACAAAAATATTAGGTGATTTTGAAAATAAGATAATAGGAAATGGAGAAAAAGATGAGAACACTAATATAGTGAAATTTACTCTAGATGGAGTAGAATTTTCATGTGAAAAGGGAACCACATGGTATGATTTTGCTTTAGAACATGAAGAAATGACATATGGTTATGTACAAAATGATGTAGGTTTTAGCTTAGTATGGTATGATGCAACAAGTTATGATGGAAATGCTCAGCCAATGAATGGATACTTTGTTCTTTACAATGATGAATATGTATTTAGTGATGATGAAATAAAAGATGGACAATATGTAAGAGGAAGTGAAAATTGTTCGATATATGAAAATCAGATATGGTGATAGGCAAAATTAGTAATTTTAAATTTATACCAAATTTTACTACATTCTAGTTTATTTCTAAAATTCTACATATTTCTTCAAAAAAACTTAAACTTAATCTTGATAAAATATAATTAATTGGATATAATAAGAATATATTATAAAGATAGGAGAAAATGTAATGATAATTAGAAATAATAAAGGTATTACTTTACTTTCATTAATAATTACAGTGGTTGTCCTAATAATACTTACATATGTAACAGTATCTATAAGCATAAATTGGTCTGGAACAGCGAATTCTCAAAATATTCAGACATATATGCTTCTAATCCAAACAAAGTGTGAAGTTCTATCAAATGAAAAAGCAATTGGAGAAATCGATGAAAGCGGACTTTATGGCACAAAAATAGAAGATGTATCAAGTCAGTATAATGGTTGGTATAAGCTAAGCCAAGCAGATTTAAATAACATAGGTGTAAAAGACGCAAAAGAAAAAGATGGATATTATTTTAACTATTCACAAAACGACGTATGGTATGCAAAAGGAATAGAAGTTGAAGGAAAAACATATTATAAATTGTCTGAAATAAAACAATATATAAATGATTAAATAAAAGGATAATTACATGAAAGAAAAAGAACTAGAAAGATTAGTAAAATTAAAAGAAATAGATAGTAATATATACTCATCTGGAGCAAAATATATTTGCGGAATTGATGAGGCAGGAAGAGGACCTCTTGCAGGTCCTGTTGTTGTTGCAAGTGCTATTCTCCCTAGAGATTCTATGATAGAAGGCATAAACGATTCTAAAAAAGTCTCAGAAAAAAAGAGAGAAAAAGTATATGAAGAAATTATAAAAAATGCAATTGCTTATGGTGTTCGGAATTATAGACGAAAATGTAATTGATGAAATAAACATACTAGAAGCAACAAAAACGGGTCTTACAACTTCAATAAAAGAGCTAAGTGTTAAGCCAGATATAATTTTAGTAGATGCACTAAAAGGAATAAACACATTAGGGATTCCATATAAATCAATAATAAAAGGAGATGCCTTAGATTATTCAATTGCAGCAGCATCAATAATTGCAAAAGTTACAAGGGATAGAATAATGTTACAATACGACAAACTATATCCAGAATATGGATTTGCAAAACATAAAGGATATGGAACAGCCGCACATATACAAGCAATAAAAGAACATGGACTTTGTCCAATACATAGAAGAAGCTTTTGCAAAAATTTTATTTAGAAAAATTAAAGATAAATAAAAAATAGCAGAATACAAAATTATGCAAACTAATTATATCATAAAGGCAACAATCTCATTGAGAAAAAATATATAAGAAATTCAGTAAATTTTGGAATAGGAAAAGCAAATACAGCTGCGATGATGGAAAAATGGAATGAAAGTGGATATGGGCAACAGAATATTAAAGAAGATATGTGGGGACAAATAGAAACGGAAGTAGCAAAAGGATGGTTTGTACCATCAAGAGCAGAATTGGCAGTATTTGGAGGAGAATTAGGAATAACTAGTATGAATTATGCAAGCAAAGGACTCAGCTCTAAGATATGGTCCTCTTCACAATATGATACAGGATCTGTATGGAGTGCAGATTTTAACATTAATTTGAAACTAAGTGTTTGTACTGTAGCGGGCAATACTACTGTGAGATTAAGTACGACCTACTAATAATATGAATAAGACAAAATTAGCATAAATAATATGTGGGAAAAGTAAAATAAAAAAATAGACAAGAGAAG
>CANSWM010000013.1 GCA_947650745.1 uncultured Clostridium sp.
TCCGCTGCGGTTTCTGTGTTTTTTATTATGCTTTCGTCTCCTATTATGTTGTTTACTACTACTCCTGTTAGGATTATTAAAAGTAAAATTGTGACAAGTAATGCGACTAGGGTTATTCCCCTCTCGCTTGTGTTTGGTTTTGATTTTTTCATTGTTGGTTTTGATTCCTTTCTTTTGATTTTTTATTTTGTAACATAAGAAAACCAAATCAAAAAGACACATTAACACTTTACATGCTTTTTGTAATATCGCAAAAAGACATATAAAGTACATGTGTCTTTATATTGTTTCTTTTATTGTATGATAACTCTCCAAAACTATTTGAGCTTAAATTCTCAATAGCTACAATGTTTGATTTGGTTTTATTCATTTGTTTGGTTTTCCTTTTTGGTTTTGATTCTTTTTTATTTTGTATTTATTTTAATGTATTTTTATCATACCTTATTAGTAAGAAAAAGTCAATGGAATTTTATAGTATTTATTTTAGCTTTTCTTCTATTAATTGTGCAATTTCTTTTGCTTTTCTTGTTATATATTCTTGTTCTTCTCCTTCTATCATAACCCTTATTAAACTCTCTGTTCCAGAAGCTCTTATTAGTACTCTTCCATTATTTTCAAACTCTTCTTCTAATTTTTTTATTGCTTTACTTATCTCTTCATCTTTATCATACTCATATTTCTTGCTATTTTGTACTTTTGCACTTACTAATGCCTGAGGATATATCTTTATATCCTCTTTTAATTTAGATAAACTACATCTGCTTTTTAGCATAATTAAGCACATCATAATTGATGTTAGAATTCCATCACCTGTTGGATTATAGTCTAAAAGTATTATATGACCTGACTGTTCTCCTCCTAGATTATATCCATTTTTTAGCATTTCTTCTAAAACATATCTATCTCCTACTTTTGTTTGTTCTAGATTAAGACTATTTTCCTTTGCAAACTTGTTTAATCCTAAATTACTCATTACAGTTGCAACAACTGTATCTTTATTTAATTTTTTAATACTTTTTAGATATTTTGCAAATATAGCAAGTATTATATCTCCATCTACAACCTCTCCATCTTCAGTTGTAAGTAAGCACCTATCTCCATCTCCATCATAGCTGATACCAAGACTTAATTTGTTTTCTACTACATATTTTGATATATTATCCATATGTGTTGAACCACAGTTTTGGTTTATATTTATTCCATCTGGATTATTTTCTATTATTTTATATTTTATTCCGTAGTTTGCTAAATACTTTTTCTGCTATTTTATATGTAGCACCATTTGCAGCATCTATTCCGAACTATAAAATCTTTATTTATATTTTTACTTATTTCTTCCCCAAAATTTTCTATAAAAAATTTTAAGTATTCATCTAGTAATTCTTCTTTATTATTATCTTTTCCAATTTTATCTCCGACAAGCTCTAATTGTATCTGTTATTCCAGATTCCATTACCTCTTCTATTTTTTCTTCTAGCTTATCATCAATTTTTGTTCCTTTATTACTAAAAAATTTTATTCCATTATATTCATATGAATTGTGAGATGCTGATATTACAATACTTGCATCTGCATTCAATTTTCTTGTAAGATATGCTACTGCTGGTGTTGGCATTACTCCTAGATGTATTACATTTGCTCCATATCCTAAAAGACCAGCTGTCATACTGCTTTCAATTAAATTTCCTGATAATCTTGTGTCTTTTCCTATTAATATAAGTGGTGTATGATTTAACTCTTTGCTAAAAACATACGCCGCAGCCTTTGACACTTTATATACTAGTTCTGGTGTAAGCTCAGTATTTGCAATTCTCCTAATTCCATCTGTTCCAAAATATTTTCTCATACTTTTTTATTCCCCTACTTCATTCTATTTTATTTGTATATTTTTTATTACTGTGTTTATTAACAACAAAGACGCCTTGGTTTCATCCTCGGCGTCTTTTCTTATCATTATCCTACTATTGTATCACTTTCATTATCAAACGGAATAAATTTGTTAACTATGCTATTTTCTCCAATGTCATTAACTCTAAATGTTTTAAATGCATTCGCTATTTTTTCATCTATCCATCCTTCAATTGTTTCTTGTGAAGAAGACTCCGCTAGTGCAAGTTCACTAACTAAAATTTGTTTTGCATTAATAAGCATTTTCTTCTCCCCTGTGGATAATCCTTTTTCTTTTTGCTTATAGCTTAAGTTTCTTACAACGTCTGCTACTTCATAGATATCTCCTGTTTTCATTTTGTCCATATTTTCTCTATATCTCTTGTTCCAATTTAAATCTGTTTGTGTTTCTTCTTCCCCTAAAATGTCAAATACTTTATTTGCCTCAGTTTTATCTATTATTCCACGTATTCCAACTTTTTCTGCTTGAGTTGTTGGTATCATTACTTTAACTTCTCCTGGCATTTTAATTATATAGTATGCCTGTTTTTGTCCTAATATGTCTTTTTCTTCTATGGCATCAATTGTTCCTGCACCATGCATTGGATAAACTATGTAGTCCCCAACGTTGAACATAAACACACTTCCTCTCTTAGCTTGTCAAATTTTTCCGACATAACTATTATACTATAAATTTTGTAAAAAGTCAAAGGTAATAGGAAAATTTTTTACGAAATTGATACTTTTGTATCTATTGGAACTATTTGTATATATGTGTTTCCATCATTCACTTTTATTTCATTTCCACTTAAGTCTTGATAAACAGTTTTTCCTGACCTTGAGATTTTTTTGCATTTTATTTTTACTGCTTTTCCATTTGTTATATAGTATCCATCTAATGTTCCAATATTTTCAATTGCCTGTCTTCCATATCCATTTTCTTCACTTGTTGAATAATTTTTTGCATAAGTTATAATTACATTTTTTGCAGTTAATTTTTCTCCTGTAATCCAGTCTTTTCTGATTGTGTTTCCTGAGTATCTTTCATAAAGTTTCGTTTCTGCATTATATGTAAATTTTACTTTTTCTTTAGGGTATGCTATTTCTACTGTATTGGCTAATGTTCCATCTTCTATATCTATTTCTTCTGTTACATAATTTAACACATTTCTTTCGTTTGTTGTTGTTCTATATTTTTTTGTTTGGGCATATTTCCATACTTCTTCTACATCTATCATTGCATTGTGTGGAGCTTTCTTTTTGTTTGTCCTCCAAAATACATCTCCTGGTGAATATATTCCATTTACATTGTTTATTTTTAAGCTTTCTACTTCTGATAATGCTTTTGGGCTTCCTCCGTAATGTACAAATATACTATCATTTTCTAATGCATAATCAATAAAATATGGCCTTGCTGACCTTGCAGGTCCAATTGTTTCTACTTTTGGGTCTTTGTATATTGCAAGAAATCTTGTAAGTCCTCCTTCTACAACCGCTTCATAAACTATCATTGCTTCATTAAGGCTAGTTTGTGGAACCGCATCTCCTACGTTATCTATTACAACTGCAATTGTTCTTTTTCTTCCTGCATATTTGCTTTGTTTTACATTTTCATCTTCTAAAATAACGTTTAAAGCTTCATTATTTGGTTCTTCATTTGCTCCTACTGTTTCTTCTTTTACAAACACTTTCATCCATAAAAGTGCTCCTAGTGCAATTATTACTATAACTAATAGTACAACTAGCAATTTTGTTTTCATTTTGTTTCATCGTTCCTTTCAAATCCTACTTTCATCAATATATTTTCTTCTTTTTCTCTCATTTTAGCTTTTTCTTCTTCTGCTATATGGTCATATCCCATCAAATGATAAAAGCCATGAACTAACATATATGCAAATTCTCTATCAAATCCATGCTCAAATTCTTCTGCTTGAAGTTTAACTTTTGGTATACAAACAATTATATCTCCTAATACTTCTTTCGAATTTTTTGCCATCTCTATTTCTTCTTTTTCAAACATTGGAAATGATAAGACATCTGTTATTTTATCTATTTTTCTATACTTAAAGTTCATTTCCTTTATATATTCTTCATCTGATAGTATTACGCTTATATATATTTTTCCATCATATAGATTTTCTTCTTTGAAACAAACTTCATACACTTTATTTATTATTGTATCATATTTTTTATCTTCTTGTATTCCTTCATATATAATTTCTGCTAAATCCCTCATACTCTAACAACCTTTTTTATATATTTTTGTCCGTGTTTTATATGAATTTTTAAGTTCTCTTAATTCTCCATATTCTATAAGCTTGTCTTTATAAAATCTAATTATATCTTTGTTTTTATTTACATTTTCTAATTTTTTTAGTTCATTTTTTATAAATAATACTTCTTTTTGAACTTGTCCTTCTTTTGTGTCTTGATTTATTTGTTTATATGCTTCCCAGAATTTTTTGTATTCTTCTCTTTCTTGTTGAACTTCCCAGTAAATCTTTGTTGATAAAAGTCTTGCATTATATTCTTCTATTAAATTTATTAACAATTCATATGCTTTTGCTTTTTTGCCTTTTATTTTTGAGCTTACAATTAATCTTCTTGTCTCTTCTAGTAATTCTTCATAGCATTGCTCTGCTACAACTAGTGGTAAACTATGTGTAAATAATTTTCTACTTATCGCAAGCAAATACATTCTTTTTTCTATTTTGTCTCTTGTATCTAATTTTCCTGCTAAAAAGTTTTCTATTTTTTCATAATCAGATAGCACTTCACTGTATTTTTCTTTTCCTTCTATTTCAATTTTTATAGGTAAAATATTTGCAATATAATCTTCTAATGTATCAAATATACTATCATATATTCCTTCTTTTTCAAGCAACCCTGCTGACATTTTATCTGCAAGTTGTACAGAATAATTTTTAAGTATTCCTTTATATATTCCATTCATTTTTGATGCATAAAAACTTTTATATTTAGAAAGTTGTTTTACTTTATTATCTATTTTAAGTGTCATGTAGTCTAAGTCTAATAAATATTTTTGTTTCCTATATTTATATTCTAAATATTGTGTTTCTTTAAGATGTATTACTTCATAATATCTTGAAAGTGCATCTTCTTCAAAGCTAGTAGCTGTCTTGCTTCTAACCTTTTTATATATTGAATCCATTATGTATTTATCAATAGATTCTAAATATAATATGAATGCATCCTCATATTTTTTTTGAAGTTGCTCTTCATTTTCTTGTTCCTCATTATTTGACACAATTTCATAATTTTTAAGTACATTGTTTCTCTTTAGTGTAATTAACATTCCATTAATTCCTATTTTTGTAGGTATTAATAGTTTGCTTATTGTTGTTTGTATCTTTGAAAAAAACGCTTTATCTGTTTTTGCGACTCTAAGTCCTCTTTCTTCCATAGTTTCCCTCCTAATAATTTACTATCTTTTCTTCAGTTCCAATACTCTCTAGCACTTCATATATCACTTCTACTTCTACAAATGTTTCCCCTTCATTTGTATTTATTCGTATATCATTTATCTTTTCTTTATCCTGAATCTCTTCGGATAGTTCGCCTTTTAGTCTTTCTATTAATTCTTTTTTTGCTTCTTCTTTTTTGTATATCTTCTCTTCTTCTTCTATTTCGTAATATGTAGAAATCCCTAAGGTTATTGGCAGATAAAAGTCAGAAAATAGTTTCAATTTTTTATCTTCATTTATTGTATCATATTTTTGAAATTTTGGAAGCCTTTTATTCAAATTTATTTCAAAATTATTTATTTTTATACAATATTTTTTTTGAATTTTTCCAGTTTCTTTTACGGCGGTTTGCTTTAGCTCCATTTTTTCTTTTTTGCTATACCAAACTTTTCCTATAACTTCTCCGTGCCGCGTGTACATATCTTGTACCCGTATACTTTCCTTCCATCCATCCTCCAATTAATATACTTCCATTTTGCACAATATCTCCGTGGTTTTGCAACAATTGTTCCGGAATTTGCTGTTATTTTTGTTATTTGGGCAGTTTTTCTCGAAACAATATTACAATATTCATCGAGTGCTATTATCTCTGGTTTTTCTGTTGTTTCAGATATTTTTACAATTACATTTGTTCCGTCTTAGGTCTATGTTCATCCATGCTATATCATCTCTTTTTAGTCTTATTTCATTTATAATCTTTTTGGTGTCTACTTTTGATTTTAATACCCCAGTATTTAGTCCTAATTCTGAAAGTTCAGAATATATTTCTTCTTGTGATATTCTATTTAATCCTTCTATTTCTATATTCCACACAAATCTTGACTGTGTATAAATTAAAATAACTCCCGCTGCAAGAAGTACCACAAATATTTTTCTTTTTCTATATTTATTCATTAAAAAAGGCACACCTTGTTTTGAGTTTAAAGTAATCCTACATCTTGTTTTTTTTGCAATTTCCTTTAGTTTTTTAAAATCTTTTATTCCTACATTTGCATGTGCATATGTTGACTTTTCTATTTTAACATTCCATAAAAATATTCCTTTGCTTATGCAAATGTTTATAAATCTTTCTATATAATATCCCTGTACTGATATATTTACATATCCTAAAATATATCTTATTAAAATTTTAACAATCAACTTTTATCCCTCTCTTATTCATTAGACTCAAAATCTACACCGATTTATTTTTCCGTGTTACCATTATATCGTCTTTGTTCATTTGTATTAATTTTAGGTTAATTCCGCTTATATTTATTACTCCTATATATGTATTTACTTTTATCAATATTTCATCATACTCTAAGATATTTTTATAATTTTCAATAGCCAATTCTTCAAAACCAAGTATTGTAATTTTAGGCTTATCTGTTACAACTTCTTCTGGCATTTCTAAAAATGATGTTATCTTGCTTAGCTTTCCTTTCATATCTTTGCTCTTTTCTCCTTTTTGTTTTGTTTATTTAATTATATTGTTTTTAGTACAGAAACAGAACAATGAATTTTAGGCTTTTTCTTTGTTTTTATCTTTACTATTTTTTATCAACCTTTCACATCAAGTTCACAAAATGGGCAAATTTGATTGTTATATTATAAGTACACTAAGAAAATAGTGAAAAACATCCCCTTTTATTTTTTATTTTAAAAGGCTTAGAGCCAAAACTCTAAGCCTTTATTAATTTTTATTTTGTTATCTTACAAGCACTACATCCTTCTCTGATGTAAAATTTAAGTTTCCATATGCATATATTATATATATCTCCCCATTTTCACCTACTAAATAATTATTTGAATTTTCTACTTTATACATCTGATTTTTTATATCTCTTTTATATATTGTATACCCCAAAGAAGATAAATTCTCTGAATATTGTATTGCCTCTTGTACTACTTCTTTTATTTTATTTTCTACACTTGTTTTATCAACTTTTTTAATATCTATTACTTCTTTAAGCTTCATTTCTTTATTGCTAGAAATATTGTATGTGTATGTTTTTACTATTACTCTTTGACTATTTGTTCCCTCTTTTAAGTTTGATTTTATTGCAAGTGATAGTATATTTTCATTTAGATATGCTGTATATGAAACTGTATATATTGTTTTTTTAGAATTCTCTTGTTTTGAATTTTCTATTATGCTTACTAATTTATCATAAAATATATTTATTATTTCATTATTTATATTTTTTGCATTTTCATTTTCTATATTTATTACTGGTATACTTGCTTGTATTTCATACTTATCTCCTTCGCTTTCATTTAAGTTATATGCTGTATATACAAGCTCTTTTGAAGCTTCACTTTTACTTACAAAATTTTCTTCTAGATATCCTTGTAAATTTATTTTATTATCAAATAATTCATCAAATTTTTCTTCTGGATTTGTTACTTCTGGAATTATCGGCGCAATATCTTTATTGGGCTTTATAAATATTTGATAATATATTCCATATGAAAGTGAAAATATGCATATTATTATAATTGCTATGAAGCAAATATTTTTCAGGTTCATTTCGATTTTTAATTTCATTTTGTATCTCCTCCCATCCTCTTTGTATATTATAACACACTTTTTATGCTAAATGGTAATTTTAATCTATATTTTTTTCTAATAAGCTAATATTTTTCATAATTAAAAATGCCCTTTCGAAAAAAAGGCATTTTTTTATTTATAATTTAGTAAGAGTTTCTAATTTTTACGAAATTAGAAAGTCGTAGCCATTCGCACCCAGACGGGGCCGTTGTATGCCAGTTCTGGACATCTCGCAGCAGTCAAAGCCTGCAATATACGCATCGTTTGTATTAATCTGAGAAGAAGACCAACTCCAATTACTGATACCATAGCTGATATAATTTTCTGTAGTTACCCCTAGTTCTCCTCCGAATGCTGACCATTCTGCTCTTGATGGTACGAACCATCTTTTTGCCACTTTATCTTGTATTTGTCCCCAAATGTCTTTATGCTCACTACATTCATCTTGTTCTCCATAAGCTTTATTATTCCATTGTTTTATCATTGTCTCTGTATTGCTTCTTCCTGTTCCAATTTTTATTTTTGTAGCATGTGGTTCAAAATTATCTAATTTCCCATATGCTGAATAATACCAGTCATATTTTGTTCCATTTTGTCCCCCATCAATATCTGTTAGTGCCATTACATAAAAACGTTCCTTTCCTTCTGTTTCATTAACTGGGCGAAGAACTGGTTTTGTGCCAAAGCTTCCTTTATAATTTACTATACTTATTTCGTAATTCTTTGTGATTTCTTCGGATATTGTTGTTATTTCATATTTTGACCAACTATCATTGTTCCACTGCTGTGTTTCTTTGCTAGAGCCTGTTACTAAATCAACAAATATGATTCCATCTACTGTTCCATCTCTATCTATATCTGCATAGTATCCTACATATGATGTATCTTTATCAATTGGTATTGGATTTTCTAGCTCTTCTCCTCCTGTTTCACTTTCTCCTGACATTTTGTTTTCAAAGTCTCCTAGTATTTTTGTTACATTATTTATCTCTCCTAGTTCATACTGTTGTCCTTTTGCATATTCTTCTGCTCCTGTTCCTGCCTTACCTACAATGTTATGATTTGTTACTGTAAGTAACGTTACTGCTGCTAAAATTATAAGCACTATTATTGTTATCATTAATGCTACTAATGTTATTCCTTCTTCTTTTCCTCTCATTTGACTTTTTCCCTCTCTTTCTTTTGTTTTCTTTTTAGTTTGTTAATTCTATTATTTTAACTTCATACTTTTATATTATATATTTTGCCTATATTTTTTCTCAACGTTATAACTGCCTTTAGGATATAGCTAGTTTGCATAATTTGCAAGTTTTGTAAATCTTGACTTTTTGCAGCTTTTAGTGTATTATTAATAGATATAATTTTTATATAAGGAGGTCTTATATTATGCTATGCTCAATATGTAAAAAAGAGCAAGCAGTAATCTTTATAAATAGTCCAACAGATAAAGACCCTAAGAATGTTACAGGTTATTGCTTAAATTGTGCAAAGGAAAAGGGTATTAACCCTTTACAGTCTGTTCTTGGGGATAATGATATCGATTTAAAGAATGTTGCTGAGCAATTTGAAACTATGTTTAATAATATTTCTAACAATATGGAGCTTTCTGATATGGATTTTGATGAGGCTACTCGGTAATATGGTTCCTATTGGTGCAATCTTTGGTAATATTTTTAATAGAAATGATGATATTCCTCAATTTGATAATAGAACTTCTAATAGTAATAAACGTGTTAAAGTAGACAAAAAAACTAAAGAAAAAAAGAAAAAATTTTTAGATATTTATGGTACTAATTTAACTAATAAAGCTATAAATAATGAACTAGATGTTGTAATTCGGAAGAAATGCAGAAATAAGAAGAATTATACAAATTTTAAATAGACGTACAAAAAATAATCCATGTCTTATTGGGGAACCTGGTGTTGGTAAAACTGCTATTGCTCAAGGTCTTGCTATTGCTATTTCTAAAAAGCAAGTTCCTGCTAAACTTTTAGATAAAGAAGTTTATTTGTTAGATATGACTGCTGTTGTTGCTGGCACTCAATTTAGAGGCCAATTTGAAGCTAGAATGAAAGGCATTATTGATGAATGCAAATCTTTAAAAAACATTATTTTAGTAATTGATGAAATACATAATATCGTAGGTACTGGCGACCGGAGAAAACGCCATGAATGCTGCAAATATCTTAAAACCGCCTCTTGCAAATGGCGAAATTCAATTAATTGGTACTACTACTTTAAGAGAATATAGAAAATACATTGAAAAAGATTCTGCTTTGGAAAGAAGATTCCAAACTGTTTTAGTTGACGAACCTAATATTGATAGTGCAACTGATATTATCTGTGGTATTAAAAAATATTATGAAGATTTTCACAAAGTTAGAATTTCTAATGATGTAATCCGTGCAGCTGTCAACATGTCTGAAAAATATATTCATGATAGGTTTTTGCCTGATAAAGCTATTGATATTTTAGATGAAGCTTGTTCTCGAATAAATCTTGATAATAAAGAGCTTTACAAATTAGAACTTTTAAAAAATGAATTAAAAGCCGTTCAAGAAGAAAAAAACGAAGCAGCTCAAGCAGATTCAACAGAAGATTATCAAAAAGCAGCTGACCTAAAAACTCGTGAATGTAAGTTGCTCGAAGATATTGAAAAAATCAATAAAAGTTTAAAGTTAAAAGATGTTACTATCCAAGACATCGCAGAGGTAATTGAGCATTGGACAAAAATACCTGTAACTAAAATTACAGAAGAAGAAACTGCAAAACTACTAAACTTAGAAAATAATCTTCATCAAAAAATTATTGGTCAAGGAAATGCCGTAGAATCAGTTTCAAGAGCTATTAGAAGAAATAGAGCAGGTCTTAAGTCTACAAAAAGGCCACCATCTTTCTTATTTGTTGGTCCTACTGGTGTTGGTAAAACAGAGCTTGCAAAAACTTTAGCTTTTGAAATGTTTGGAGATAGAGATGCAATAATTAGAGTAGATATGTCTGAATATATGGAATCTCACTCAACTTCTAAGCTTATTGGTTCTCCACCAGGTTATGTTGGTTATGACGATGCAGGTCAACTTACAGAAAAAGTAAAAAGAAAACCATATTCAATAGTTCTTTTAGATGAAATTGAAAAAGCTCATAGTGATGTATTTAATATACTACTTCAAGTTTTAGATGATGGAAAACTTACAGATTCTCAAGGAAATACTGTAAGCTTTGAAAATACAATAATCATTATGACATCAAATTCTGGTTCTAATTTAAATAATAATTCTATTGGATTTGCTAAGAAAACCATAGATTCCTCTAAGATTTTAGATAGTTTAAAAGAAACTTTTAGACCTGAGTTTTTAAATAGAATTGATGAAATCGTTGTATTTGATAGTTTAACAAAAAGTGAATTAATCAAAATAGTAGATTTAATGTTGGAAGATACAAAAACAGCTCTTCTTGATAAGAATATTACACTAGAAGTTTCAGATAGTGCAAAAGAATTCTTACTTGATAAAGGTACTGACCTAAAATACGGTGCAAGACCTTTAAGACGAGCTATACAAAGATATATAGAAGATGAATTATCAGAAAAAATATTAAAAAGTGAAATAAAAAATGGAGATAATGTAAATATTAATATAGAAAATGATACTTTAAATTTTGTAACTAAAGTTTAAATTTGTTGGAGGAAAATATATGCTTAAACATGTACCAAATATTTTAACATTAATTAGACTAATATTAATAGCACCACTTGTATTTGCAATAACAAATGAAGAGTTTATCCTTGCAATTATAATTCTTTCTCTTTCTGCTTTAACAGATGTTTTAGATGGAACAATTGCAAGAAAATTTAATCTTATTACTGACCTTGGAAAACTCTTAGATCCATTTGCAGACAAAGCAACTCAAATAGCAATTCTTGTAACTTTATCTATAAAAGGCATTATTCCATTTTGGATACTTGGAATTGTAGTAGTAAAAGAATTTGCAATGATTTCTCGGTGCTTCTTTCCTTTATGGAAAAGAACTTGTAGTTTCAAGTAAGTGGTATGGGAAACTTGCAACTGTTCTGTTTTATGTAGCTATTGCTTGTTCATTTATTATTAGTTACTTAAATACTAATGTCTTAGAAACGCCAATATATGACTTTTCAATATATATTTACTGTGTAGCAATTATTGCAACAATATCGGCTTTGGTACTTTACTTTAGAGCATTTAATATGCAAAAATATATTAAAGATGAAAAAGAAAAATTAGGTAAATAATTTAGTATTAATCTAAATTTTAATTCGTATTTTATTTTAAATTCAAAGCCACAAGAATTAAAAGTTTCTTGTGGCTTCAGTAATTTATTTTACAATACTTTTATTTCAAACTTTACGATTCAAAATCTTCTTTTATTTTATTTAACTCTTCTATTCCATAAACATATATCCCGTTTTCTAATATTATTTTATCTGTTTCTGGTAAATATTCAAAAGCAATTTCTGTTGTTTCTTTTAATTCTTTATTTCCTCTTTCATCTAGTTTATATATTAATACTTTTCCTTCTTCTTCTATTAAAAGATAATGTTCACCGCAAAAACTATTTAGTTTTTTTGATAATATTACTTCTTCTTTAGTAAATTTTTCTACTTCCCATCCTGAATAATTATCCTTTAATTCCTCTTCTGTTAAGTTAACCATTTCTTCTGGAATCTCAGCACTATCTATTATTGTATGATTACATTCTCCATATTTCTTTTTCAAAATAAGTAATGTATTGGGTGTTATTTTAACCTCCTCTGCACTAGTACTTATAACATTTTCTTCTATTGTAATATTTGTTTTTTCTTCATTTAATACAATATTATCTGCAATAACATTATTCTCGTTTTCTACCCCTACTTTCGTTGTTACATATGCTGCGCCAAAAAATAACACTATTAAACCTAAAATAAAAATAGCTTGCTTATTCATAATACTAAAATTCCTTTCCTCAAGATTATTTTCCTTTTTTAGTATTATTTACAAGCAAAGCCATTTTTATACTTATTAATAATTATTTACTTCAAGTTCTGGAAGTTTAAATACTCTATTTGTAGAAGAAATTGTTTCTTTTGCTTCATGGTTAGTATTAAATTCTCTACTTCCTTTTAAGAAATATCTATATTTTGTCTCTTCTGTTGCAATTCCTCCTCCAATAATTATAGGGTCATCCCATGTTGCATCTACTGCATACCATTTTCCATCTAGTTTTACATAGTTCCACATATGGTCTTCTGTTTCTCCCTTAGAATTTGTTGCTACACCTGTAACTAATATATTTTCTATTCCAAGTTCATCTAATATGTATTTATATGTCCTAGCATAACTTTCACAAACTCCTTTTTTCTCAATAAATGCACCATATACTGAAGCTCTATTGTTGCTTTGTGAGTCATATGTCATATAATTTATCAACCAGTCATGTACCATCTTTGTTTTTTGATAATCTGTTCCAGTCATTGTTTTAACTATTTGGTCTTTAGCTGTTTCTACTTGAGTTACTGCAACTTCTGTTTGTGCCCCTGATACGAATCCCTCTAAAAAATAATTATCATTTTTTCCTTTATCTATATATAATTTATATTTTGTTGAAAATAAGCTTGATTTTTTCTCAATACTTAAAGACAATTTAGAAAAGTTCAAATAAAATAAATTAGGAATATCTAAATTTATTGCATGTATTACATTTCTATAGTAATTATCTAATAATTCTTCTCCATTTTTACTATCTAAAATTTTACTAAAATCATATTCTATTCTTATTCTTGTATTTCCTGTTTTTAATTTATCTATATTATTAACAATAGTATCATATATAGCTTTTTCTTCTTCATTTAGTCCGTTGTAATAATTCCTATTATTATATTTATATCCAGATTTTGCATTTTGAGAAGCGTATATATTATTACCCTCTGTTAATTGATTTGTTTGAGTATTATTTTTTACATCATTTATATCTTCATTTAATGCATTTTCTATTACTTCACTATAACTTGAGCCTTCTTCTACTGAGTAATTATAGCTTCCTGTAACTTTAACATAATATATTCCACCAAGTCCAAGTATTATTATCATTATAAAAACTATTAATATATTTGCGAACTTATCTCCCATAATATCTTCCTTCCTCAAATTCAAACTATATCTATAATATCATATTCTACTTTCTTTTTCAATAGATTTTCAGAAAATTTGTTATTTTAGCAAAAATATTATGTAAATATATTTCATTCAATTGCTTGCTTTACATGTTTTATAATTTTTATATCATTTTTTATATATACTTCTATAACATCTATTCTAACAAATGCCTCTTCTAATTTATTTTTGTACAAATAATAACTTGCAGCTCTTTTTATATGTTTTTGTTTTTGGTTATTTACCGCTTCTCTTGCTTCTCCATATTTTTTGCTAGTTCTGGTTTTAACTTCTATAAAAACAATTTCTTCTTCATCTTTTGCAATTATATCTATTTCTCCTTGTCCACATCTAAAGTTATTGTATAGTATTTCATATCCTAGATTTTCTAGGTATTTAGTTGCAGCTTCTTCTCCCTGCCTTCCTTCTATTTGTTTTTCATTCATTACTTTTTCCTCTCTTTTATTTAAATTACATTATATTTATTTTTATTTTTATTGTTTTCTATTAATCCTTCCATTTCCATCATAAACAATTTATGGTAAAGCTCTTGCAAGTTTAATTTTGTTTTTATACTTATCTCATTTAAACTCATTCCTTCTGAAATCATTTTATATACTTCTCTATATTCTTCTTTTATTTTACTTAAATCTTTTAATTGTTCTTTTTTTGTTGTTTCTAATTCCTCAATAGATATCTGCTCTATAATATTTTTTGTATATATTTCTATTATATCTTTTGGTTTTACTACTAGTTTTGCTCCTTTTTGAATTAATAAATTTGTGCCAGCTCCCTTGCTATTTTCTATCGAACTTGGTATGCAAAACAAATCTTTTCCCTGCTTTTTTGCAAATTTAGCTGTAATTGTAGTTCCGCTTCTATATTCAGCTTCTACCACAAGTACCCCAAGGCTCAACCCGGCTTACTATTCTATTTCTTTTTCTAAACTTCTCAGATTCTGGTGGAGAATCCTCTGGATATTCACTTACTATTGCACCTCCTTCTTCTAATATTTTATTATATAATTCTTTATTTTCAGGTGGAAATATATAATATGGCCCACATCCTAATACTGCAATTGTTTTTCCTTTTACTTCCAATGCTCCCATATGTGCTGCTGTATCTATTCCCTTTGCCATTCCACTTATTACTGTAAACCCAGCTTTTGCAATATTTGCTCCAAATACTTTTGCATTTTTTTCTCCTTCTTTTGTACAATTTCTTGAACCTACTATTGCAACTCCTTTATCATTTAGTATCTCTTTATTTCCTAAAACATATAATTTACTTGGAGGTTTTTCTATATTTCTAAGGCTTTTAGGATATTTTTCATCATTAATATTTATTTCTTCTATTTCCATTTAATTTCTCCAATACTTTCTATCTAAATCTCTATATTGAATCGCCTCTGCTATATGTTTAATTTCTATATTTTCTTTTCCATCCAAATCGGCTATTGTTCTTGATACTTTTAAAATTCTTCCATAGGCTCTTGCACTAAGTCCTAATTTTTCAAAAGCATTTTTTAATATATTTTTTTCTTTTTCTCCAATTTTACAATATTTTTGAATTAATGCAGGTGTAAGCTCTGAATTAGAATGTATTTTATATTTTTCATACCTCCTTTGACTAATTTTTCTTGCTTTATTTACTCTTTTTCTTATTACGTCTGAGCTTTCTGGTTTTTCTTCTCTATTTAGTTTTTCATAATTTACAGCTTCTACTTCTATATGTATATCTATTCTGTCTAAAAGAGGTCCACTAATTTTACTAATATATTTACTTATTTGACTTTTTGAGCATGTACAATTTTTATCTTTTGCTCCATAGTATCCACAAGGACATGGGTTCATAGATGCTATTAGCATAAAATTACAAGGATATGTGAGACTTGCATTTACTCTTGCTATGCTAACTTTTCCGGTCTTCTAGAGGTCCTCTTAAAAGCTCCAAAGTATGCTTATTAAATTCTGGTAATTCATCTAAGAATAAAACTCCATTGTGCGAAAGACTTATCTCTCCTGGTTTTGGAATTCTTCCTCCGTCCGTATTAAAGATGCCCCAGAAATAGTATGATGAGGTGCTCTAAATGGTCTTTTAGTAATAATTGGTGTATCTTCTTCTATAAGTCCTGCTATGCTATGAATTTTTGTAATTTCTAGTGCTTCATCTAAGTTTAAATCTGGAAGTATAGATGGCAGGCAGGTTGAAAGTAATGTTTTACCAGAGCCGAGGAGAACCTATCATTAGAATATTATGACCGACCTGCAGCTGCTACTTCTAATGCTCTTTTAACATTTTCTTGTCCTTTTACATCACTAAAATCTGTTTTGTATTTTGAATTATGTATAAATATATTATTTAACTCGAATTTATCTGAAACTATATTTTTTATACCATTTAGATAATCTATTACCTCGTTTAGACTTTCTACTCCGAATTACTTCTATTTCTTGTACAATAGATGCTTCTTTTGCATTTTCTTTTGGAAGTATTATCTTTTTCATTCCACATCTAAATGCTTCAAGTGTAATTGGAAATGCACCATTTATTTTATTTATCTTTCCATCTAATGATAATTCACCTACTATAATTGTTTCATCTAGTTTTGTATTTGTTATTTCTTCATTAGAAATAAGTATTCCGATAGCCATTGGAAGATCATACATAGCACCTTCTTTCTTTGTATCTGCTGGAGATAGATTAATAACAATTTTCCTACTATCAAATTTTAATCCACTATTTCTTATAGCAGCTTTTATTCTTTCTTTAGATTCTTGAACACTTGCATCAGGTAATCCGAACTATTTGCCAACTAGGAAGCCCTCCTGACACATCAACTTCCACATTAAGCAACTTTCCATCTAATCCATGGAGTGACATTGAATTTACAATTGATAACATTTTTTCTTTCCTTTTGGATATTATTTTAGATTTTAAAATTTAATTAATAAACTCTATTTTAGATAAAATAAATTTAATATTTTGAATATAATATATAATAATTTTCTATATTTAAAATTATTATTTAGTAATTTACTATTACATAATACAATAATAAAGTAACTCTGTCAACAAATACTCATCGACATTTTTCGACAGTTCTACACTGCCTCCCCCAAAATTTGAACAAAAAGTGTAATAAAAATTAAGAGGTATTTTTATGTATTTTGCTTAAAATAAAAAGGCTCTAATTTTTCATATAGCTTTAGTTAATTCCTCTATGAATTTTTGCAATTTTTCTTTCACACTGTAATCATATTTTTCTTCTAATACTTCATTATTTGAAATTCCTTTTATACTAATTACTGGTATGTTATATAAATTTGCAGCTGTATATACAGCTACACATTCCATATCTTCACAAACTGCTCCATACTTTTTATTTAAAAATGAAATTCTTTCTTTATTTTTATTCCAAATATCTCCACTTGCAATAATTCCGAAATTTTAAATTATATTTTTGAAATTTTTCTTTTATTAAATTTATCAATTCTTCATTTGCATTATAATATAATAATTTATTTTCTTGGCCGTGTAAAAAGCTTGTAATTTCATAATCATCTAATGTATTTTTACTACCTTTATACTCCATTGAAGTTATATTTATAGCTTTTGTTCCAACTACTATTTCCCCTTTGCAAACTTCTTTAGTGTATCCTCCGGGCCAACCCTTCATTTATAATGCAATACGGGCTATATTTTTCTATTAATATTGTAGTGGCAATTCCTGCATTAATTAGCCCAATGTTTGACTTGCAAAGAATTATATTTTTATTATTTATTTTTCCTTCAAAAAATTTAAAACTTTTATAATTTACTTCTTTTAGATTTTCTAATTTAGATTTTAAATAATCTAATTCCACATCTTCCATTGCTGCAATTATTGCTATATTTTTTTCCATTTATTTCTCCTTTTATTTATACAAATCATCTTGTATTTTTTTTAGTTTTTCTATACCTTCTGTTTGCTCTTTAATAATTGAATTTGCAATTAAAATTAATCTTGGGTCTACTGGGTATTTTATTAAATTTTTACACATTTTAATTGCACCTTCATGATGAGGTATCATCTGACTTGTAAAATCTAAATTTATATTTTGTATTCTTAAACTATTTTTCATTTTATTTACCATATCTTTAGCAATACATAAATAATCATTTTCATAAGTTTTTAAATGGTTTGGTATACTCGAGCAAGTTTTTGTTGTTCTGACAATTTCTTTTAGTTCATTAATTCCATTAGTCTGTACTTTCATCATATTATTTGAAATTTCATATAGTGGTTTGTAATTTGTATATGTAAGTAAATTTTCACACATATCCACTGCTGCTTCATGATGTGGTATCATACATTCTATAAAATTTATTGTTATATTACTTGTAGTATTAAACAATAACATCTTATTAGACATTCTACATAAAATCTCATCAAACCTACGTAGGTATTCTCTTGCTTCAAAAGCACCTTGATATTCCATATAAAACACTCTCCTATCTATAAAGTATTATATGGAATACTATCTTTTTTTGAAGCTTGTCTTTATAAATTTATTTTCTTTTATCTCCATATTTCTCCATTTATAATTTTTGTAAGTGCCATAATAAATGCTATCTCACTTGAATCTATTCTTGTAATCTTTCCATGTGTTAGCATCTGTATTCCCCCTCCTTTATTGTGCCTTTCTTCATCTTCTCCAAATACTTTATTCATAACTTCACTTAAATTTAGATTTATAATATCTTCTACATATCTATCTGGAACTGGAAATGATGGTCCTGTTCCATAACTTTCTAGTCCATTTTTGTCTTCTATTGCTGCAATGTTACTAATTACCCATCCACAAGAAAGCTTATTTATTCCACTTTCTATTGCCATATATAAATCTGCTTCTATTTTATTTTGTTTAGCATATTCTTTTAAATTTTCTATTCTATTTTTTGCACCTATATATATTTCATCATTTACTGGTTGCTCATTTACATTTGAATTTACTTGAACTCCTATTATTTCTACATTTTCAAAATAATGTGCTAATGCCTTTTTTGCACTTTCTATTTTTCCTTGATTTTTGCTGCCTATTAATGCTATCATTTTTTATTTTCTCCTTCTTAATTTTGCTACAAAAAATCCTTCATAATTTATATCTGGTTTTATACAAATTGTACCATTAATACTATTTGGAATCTTTGGTATTTCTTTAAAAATATCTTCAATTGGCACTATTTCTATATTTTTAACGATTCCTAAAGCTTTATTTATAACCTCTTCATTTTCTTCTTGCAATATAGAACACGTTGAATATACTAACTCTCCTCCTGGTTTTAGTATTTTTAATCCTTTTATTAATAGCTCTTCTTGCAATTTAACACTTCTTTTTATAAGTTCTTCTGTAAATTTTTCTTCAAAGACATTAAATGTTCCGCTTCCGCTGCATGGGCTATCTAATAGTATTTTATCGAACGAAAAAAAATTATCTAATTTTCTTGCATCTTCTACCATTACATTAACTCTTGTTGCCCCTTGCTTATTTAAATTATATTTTAATCTTTCTGCTCTTATTTTATTTTTTTCACATGCTGTAATCATTGCTTCATTTTGAGATAATGCTGCAATTTCAGTAGTCTTACCTCCTGGCGCTGCTGCCATATCTAGTATATTTTCGTTTTCTTTTGGATTTAATATTATAGGAGGTATCATAGATGATAGGCTTTGTAAATATATTTCTCCATTTTCGTAAATTAATAATTTTTTAATTTCTTCTTCTTTTAAATTTTCTATTATAAATGCTTCTTTATTCCAACTTACTTCTTTAAATATGATTTTTTTATTTTCTAAAAAATTTTTTATTTTTTCAGTATTTGATTTTAACGTATTTACTCTAAAAGTTACTACTCTTTTTCTTTTATATCCTTCTATTATTTTATTTTTTTCTTCTTCTCCATATATTTTAGTTAATCTATTTTCTAAAAATTTTGGAAACTTTTCTTGCATGTTACCTCTCCTTAAGTTTTATATTGTTTCTATAAAATAATCAAATAATTTATTACTATTTTCATCTTCTATCATAGCTTCTGGATGCCATTGCACTCCTATAAAAAATTTTTTTGTTTTATCTTCAATAGCTTCAATAATTCCATCTTCACTATATGCTACTGCCTCTAATTTAGTATAAGGAACATGTTTATTGTGCCTGCTATTTACTTTTATTTTAGTTTCTTTTAAAATTTTATGTAGTACACTATCTTCTTTTATACAAATCTCATGAACATATTCTTTTTCACTATTATGATTTTGTTTTTCTATTTTTTCTCTTATTCCATCAAATGATTTTCCCATTATTTGCATACCTAGGCATATTCCAAGAGTTGGCTTATTTATTTTATGTAGATATTTCATTATCTGGCAGTCAATTTCTTTTACATATTTTCCTCCTGGAAATATTATACCATCACAATAGTCAATAATTTCTTTCACCTTTTCAAATTCATTTTCTCTTTCAAATACTATTGGAATTGTTATTACATTTACATCATATTTTCTCAAAAATAAAATCAAATCTGTCCTTGTCCCATATAATGGTATGTTATTTATATCTGCTCTCCAGCTTCTTAGAATTATTCCTATTGTTTTCATTTAAATATCTCCTAGATTTTAATATTCATTTAATTTATAACTAATTAATTTATCACCATCATATTCACATTTCATTGAGAAGAAATTATTATTTTCTTTTAATTTTTTTAAAAATATCCTATCTCCCTCCCAAATGTTTAAATCAGTTATTTTTTCTTTATCCACCCAATGAAGTTCTCCTTCATCACATTCTATTAAACTGCCTTCAAAATCATCTGATGTAAATATATACATATATTCTTCTTCAAATGAAGTAAATGTATAAGTTACCATTCCTCTTAATTTATATGATTTAAGTAAAAGTCCTGTTTCTTCTTTAACTTCTCTTATAATACATTCTTCAGGGCTTTCTCCTTTTTCAAATTTTCCACCTATACCAAGCCATTTATCTTTATTTATATCATTTTCTTTTTTCTTTTTATTTCTATACAGCATTAAATATTTCCCTTGTTTTTCTATATAGCATATAGTTGTAAGCACCATAATTTTTACCTTCCTTTTTATTTAAAAATTAAAATCCAGATATGCATATTTTTTTGTTTTATAATTCAAAGCTTTTTCAATATCCTCTTTTGCTACTTCTGATATTTTATTTATTCTTATATTTTCATTTTCTAATTTTACAAGTGGTATAATATATCTTATTTTTGCTTTTACTGAAACTAAATATCTTTCTTCTATTTTTTCATCACTCTCTTTTATTTCTGTTGTATTTTTCCAAATATTAAAATTCTCTGAAATATTATCAAAATTACAATTTTCTATTTTTTGTATAATTTCTTTTTCAGATAACTTATATAAATCATCCATTGTAATTAAATTTTTATTATACATTTTTTTCATAATATCTGCTAAAAATTGCATTGAAAATTTAGTTTTATTATCTATGTAACTTGAAGATAATTTACTCATTACATGCACAAATTTTTCTGCTTGTTTTTTGTCTTTAAATCCAAGCTCTTCTATTTGCTCTTCATTTTTTAATATTTCTATATTTTCGTAAATATTTTTTACTTCTTCTAAATTCCATAATTTATATGAAGCTCCAAGTCCATTTGAAAGTGTATATTCTAGTCTATCTGCTGAAAGTTTTGGAGTATCATTATCTGCAATTGGGTATATATGATAATCTGATACTTCTTCTACTTTTATTTTGTCTTTATTTAAAAGTGCCATTATTTCTTTTGAATTTTCTATAATTTTTGTAGTAAGTTCTTCTGTTGATTCTTGTTTCTCATAATCTCCATTCATAAAATCGACACAATGCTTGAATACAGGTGTTGCTATATCATGAAATAAGCCTGCTAAAGTTTGTTTTTTATCTTTTGTAAAATTCCAAACAATTAGTGAAACTCCCACACTATGGTCTAAGCTTGAGTACCAAATTCTATCATACATTTTAGAATATATTGTGCCACAAGACATACTAATTTCTGCCTGCTTTTGCATTTCAGGCGTATCTATATAATCATATAAAAATTCCGGAATTTCATTTGATAATATATTAAAATAATTTTTTATTGTTTCATTTAAATTTTCAAAATATTTATTCATAATTTTTCTCCATAAAAAGCAACCATCTAATGAGTTTTAGATGATCACTCTTTTATTCATTTAAAAATATATCCATGTATTTTTTGAAAATAAGAATTTTACCTTTTTCGTTTCCTTTTGTTAAAGATACAACTTCTTTTTCTACTAAACTATTAATAATTGTTCTCATCGTTCCTGGTTTCACATCAGCAAGCTCTCCAAGTCTTAATCTATCTATAATTGGCTCTTCGTAAAGAACTTCTATAACCTTTATTGCATTGTCTGGTTTAACTGGTAATATTATTGAAACTCTATCCATTTCTTTTTTTAGTTCAACTAATCTTTTTAGCCTATTTTTAGTTATCTTTGCCGTTTCTATTACAGCTTGCAAGAAAAATTTAATCCACCTAATTATATCGCTGCTATTTCTTACATTCATAAGTTCATTAAAATATTTATCTTTATTTTTTTCTAAATATTCTGAGACATATAAACATGATTTATCAAGCATACCTTTACTTTGCAAATAAAGAGGAATAATTATTCTCCCGATTTTTCCATTTTCTCCTATGAATGGATGTATTGTTTCAAATTGATAGTGAAGCATTGCAAGTTTTACTATATCAGGAGTGTTTGTATTATCATTATCTACAAACTTTTCAAAGTCAGATAAGCAGTCAGCAAGCTCTGTATATGGTGGTGGAATATATTCTGCATCTAGTGGTGTAGTACCATTTATCCAATTTTGTGTGTTTCTTATTTTCCCTGAATATTTTTTCTGTGCCTCTTCTATTGCCAATATTTTATGAATTTCCTTCATAATATCTGTATGAACTTTTTCGCCTTTTGAAATACTATCTATTCCATATTTTATTGCCTCAATATATTGTTTTGTTTTTTTCCAGTTTTCTATATTTTCTTCTAATACATTTTCTTCATCTAGCATATCTTCTTCTAAATCTATGCTTATTCCATCTATTTTGCTTGATTTATTCGCTTCTATCCTAATAAGCATTTTAAGATATACATTAATATTTGGTACTAATAAAGAATATCCATTTAATTCTCCAACCTCTCTACTTGCTTCTGCTGCTAATTTATTTAGTTCTGGGTCTTCAGAATTCCAGTCATAATTTATTCCGCTTAAAATATATGCACGGTAATTTTCTACTCTTATGTATTTACCAGCCTTATATCCCTCTAGCTTCACTATTTTCACACCTCTTTTCCTAAACTATTTTGACCTTTATTTTAATTTTCTTATTGTTTTAAATACATTTTTACAACTAAATCTTAACATATATTAATAGTTTTGTCTAGGCAATTTTTTATAATAAAATCTTAAATTTATTCTATTTCTATACTTTCATTATTTTCTAATATTTCATATTCAACTTCATATTTTTCAAACATTTCTTTTATAAAGTCAAAATCCGGTGGAAATGCTGGATTATCCATATGAATTGGAATTGTTAGTGCTGCTCCCACTTCTTTTGAATATAAAGCTGCTTCAAATGCTGACATTGTTAGCCCATGCCCCGTTACTGGAATGCATAAAATATCTGCTTTATAGTCATTTTTAAAACAAATTGTATCACTTGTTGTATATAGTCTGTTTTGTCCATCATCTATAATATATCCTACATTTTCATGGACTTCTTTTGCACCTTTTAATAATGGTTGATACCCATGCATTGCATGCACTACTTCTATTTTTATATTATCTAATTCTATAATATCATTTTCTTTAACAATACTTATTTTTAAACTTTTATTTGCTTCTGCAACTTCTTTTGTAGAATATATAATTATCTTTTTATTTAGCTTTTCTAAAACTTCTGTATTGCAATGGTCTGGATGCTTATGTGTTATTAAAATAATATCTACATTATTCCAAATATTAAAATATTCCTCCTTATATTTTAAGTTTCCTGGGTCCACTAAAATTTTTTTATCTTTTGTTTCAATTAATAGACATGACTGTGGAAATTTTGTAATTTTCATAACTTACCAAACCTTTCTTATATCTTATTTTTTTATTTTGTATTTTTCTCCCATTAATATTTACATTATATATAACAAAAGCAGAATAATATTATTTTAAGTTTTTAACTATTCTACTTTTTTAGTAAAAACTTCTTTTTTATTTATTACATTATCTATTATTTCCGCTTTATAATCTTTATGTTTAATTTATATCACAAATTAACAATTTTTCATAGAGTTTAGACAATATTTATCTTTATATTCGCTTCATCTCCATACTAATTTTGTTCTTTTTGATTATATAATGTGTAGACCCCAACTGATATATAACTGAAACTGCTAGTCCAATTGATGTACAAAAGGGTGATACAACAAATGAACAAATTATTCTGAGTGCATTAGCAAGCTGTTTGCTCACAGTTGCTTTTATGGCAGAATGTTCAAGTTGTATATATGTTAATTTAGTTAAATATATTGGATACATATATAAACTTATTAATTCTATACTAACTATTATTAAAGTTGCTGTTATATCTACTCTATAACTTGGATATAAAATCATGCCCATTATAATACTTGACACAATTAACAAGTAAACTAATTTTCTACTATTCTTCATATGTTCTTTATATGAAAATTCTTTTTTAGTAATATCAATTTGTGCTGCTGTTTTTATTGCATATGCAATATCCCACTGAGTATCTGTTATTAAAGTAGCAAATGATGTTGCCAATATATATTTTTCTCCAAAGTTAAACGAATTTTTTAAACCAAATAAATAAATTACAAACATACTAATTTCTGCAAATAAATATACAGAATCATATTTAATACAATTTATTATATTAATTCTAAATTTGGTTCTCTTTAATATTCTAAACATCATAATAGTCACAAAAATACTCATACATATTACTGAAACTAATACAATTTCTATTTGTACTTTCGTTACTAAACTCATTATAATTAGTGATAAAAAGTTTATCAAATTAAATAAAAAACTATATTTATTTGCTCTTTTATTTTCATCATTGAAATATAACTTACACAAAGATAAATTTAGCAATAATTGAAAAAACATTTGAATAACTGCATATATTCCAAATATTTTGTATGTATCAATATCCATATTCATAAAAACTATATATTTATCTATATTTATAGCTATACAACCTAATAATATTGCTCCTATAATAGAACCTAATATTA
This sequence comes from uncultured Clostridium sp., assembly GCA_947650745.1. Taxonomy (GTDB): domain Bacteria; phylum Bacillota; class Clostridia; order TANB77; family CAG-508; genus JAAWPK01. The sequence continues at coordinate 25,439 of CANSWM010000013.1, forward strand.
CACCAGAAAAGATACTACTTTCTTCCTTGTCTTTAATTGCGCTTATATTAGCCCCTGTTCCAAACACACTTTGTATCGCACTTATAATAAATTGCATTGGATATATTAATGAAAAGACATTAATTAAATTTTTATCCACTAAAATCCCAAGTAAAACCCAACCTAAAATGGGAGTTACAGATGTTAAAAATATATCAAATCCTATTCTTAATAATCTATTCATTATTTCTTCTCATTTCTTTCTTCTATAAATCTTTCCATAATATATTTTTGGCATTTTCAATTTTCTCTTTTGGTTTTTTCAATTCAAAAACAACTAATGAATTATTTATTACCAAGCCAGTCTCTTTTTTATCTCTATGCCTATTTGCATTACTATCTTTAAAGATTATTATATCTGCTGATTTAGTATTTAAATCCTTTCTACCATCCTTTCCATAAACAGGATATTCTTCAGCAATATTCTCAGTTGGATATCTGAGTAAATCTAAAAGCGGATTTACTATTTTACTTCTTACCTCAGTTTCTTGAACTATATCTTCTTTTTCTTTGACTACTTTTTCTAATTTTAATTTATTTTCAAAATAATTGCCTTTAAATAGTGGTATTCCTTTATTTAGTATAAATGGATTATAGTTTAGAATTATATTATCTACTATACCTTTTTCCATAAAAGCATTATTTAT
>CANSWM010000014.1 GCA_947650745.1 uncultured Clostridium sp.
TTAAAAATACACCTCCAAATGTTAGATTTTTGTCCAACATTTGGGGTGCACTTCAGAACTCTAGTCTTTTCTTTTGATACTTACTTAAATGCTTTATCATTTTCTTGTAACACTTTTGATTTTTACAGCATATAATAGTAGCAAAAGAAAAGAGGTAGATTTATGAATGATTTAGATATGAATAAGCTTATGGCAATGCTTTCTAAGATGGATAAAAAGGATATAGAAAAAGGGCTTACGCAGGTTTCACAAATGCTAAAAAACAGTAATAAAGATGAAGTAATAAAAAATATTAAAAACCAAGGAAAATAGATTAAATCATAAATAAAGGAGACGGTCAAATGAATAACGAAGATATGTCTGAAATTTTTAGCAAGTTTAGTAATATGATTAGTGAGGGAAACATTCCAGATGAAATGAAAAATATTTTATCTGGACTTTCCGCAAACAGCAATAATGATAGTCAAAAAAGCGAAGATACAAATGATGCGTCTTCTATTGATTTTGAAACAATAATGAAAATGAAAACAATTATGGAAAAAATGAAAGGGAGTAAAGATGACCCAAGAGCCAATTTACTACTTTCATTAAAACCATATTTAAAAGATAGTAGAAAAGATAAAATAGACCAGTACATAAAATTATTTAGCATGGGCAAAGTTATGGATCTTTTTAATAATTCTGGGGGTGAAATAAAAAAATAATGGAGTTTTTTCCGTTTTTTGGTAGGCCATATTATTATAATCAAAACAGATATATGAATGGGTATTATAGTAGAAGGCAAAATACTAATAAAAGTCAAGCTTATGAAGAAAAGTATGAGCAAAATTTAAGAGATGATAGAATAAAAGAAAAATACTCAGATAGTAATCATTATAATAAATGCCAACAAAACAGAAAGCCTATTAATAATTATGATACCCCAGTTTTTGAAATTTTTGGAATAAAATTATTTTTTGATGATGTTTTGATTATTGCATTAATATTTTTTCTATATAATGAAGGAGTTAGAGATGACATGTTATTTATTTCTTTAATACTAATTCTTTTATCATAAATACATATTAAAAACGCTAATCCCTAAAGAAAAGTTTTGTATTGTAATACTTATGAAACTAAAAAGTAATGAAAATTTAATACATATATATAAAAACATTAAAATGTGCTTCCGTAGAGCATAAAAAAGGATTCTATTTAGTATATAAATTACCTACTTGTAAAAATAAAAAAAACATGTAAAATAATAGAGTAAAATAGTATAAATTATACATGAAAATGGAACTATATAAAACAAGAAAAATTTACATAAAGAAATATATGAAAAAGCATTGAAAAATCTGAAAAAATCATGTATAATAAAAAATAGCATAAAAAAGAATTTGGGAGGAAATTTCTATGAATACTAAAATGATGACAAAAGTACTTGCTGCATTTCTAGCTTTCATACTATCATTTGCAAATGTATTATTACTTGGAAGCTATATGGACAAGACATACGCAGCTGAAACAGAATTAGAAAATCAAACAACTAATATCAAAAACACAGCTGTAAAATTTGATGCATATTTCCAAGAAGAAAAAGCAGTACATACTAAAGAAATTAATATAGAAGGAGAAGAAAAGCTATTTTTAAGTATTAAATCAGAAGATGGATACCTAAGTGGGGCAAGCATTAAAATAAACAATGCTAATTTTAAAGTACACTCTAGCAATGAAAAACTAGATAAAATACAAAGTATATCATCTGATGAAAATAGAATAGAATTAAATCAAATAAACAAAGATGAATCAGTTATACTAGAAGTACCAATTAAAATGAATACTGATTCTAGTTTTAATGTAAAAGATTTAAGTAAAATTGCTTCTATTACTTTAGAAGGAACATATGTAAACAATAAAGGAAAAGAGATGAACATAGAAAAGACAATAGAGATAGAGACGATTTTAGATGGAACAGCAAATAGCTCTTTAACAGAAGAAGTTATAAAATATGTTACATTTGATGTTAATGGAAATAAAGGTGTTATACTTCAAACTTTAGTTAAATCAAAATTAACTGATAATAAATTACCAGTAAAGACAACTAAGTTAGAAATAGAAATTCCAACAATAAATAATATAAAACCTAAAGAGGTAGCTCTTTCAGCAAAATCATTAATGGCAACAAAAGCAGAGGGAGCAAAAGTATTTAATAAAGAAGACTATAAATATGAAGATGGAAAAATCACATTAGAAATAGAAAATGACAGCCAAATACTTTCTTGGGTAAAAAATAGCGAAGATGAAATTATAATTACATGTATATATGAAGAAGAGGCAATAACAGATAAAGCAAATATAAATCTTAGAGCTAAATCAGAAATAACATACTATGGAAAGGAATTAAAAACAGCAAATTCAAAAGTAAATGAAACAGTAGAACTTAAAGAAAAAATAGGAGACATAGTAACATTTGATGTAGAATCTTCAAAAGAAGAACTATATAAAGGATATATGTTAGAAGCAAAAGGAAAAAATACAGAATTTACAGATATAATAAGTGCAAATATTGGATATAGCGATTTAATGGATAAAATAACTTTTGCAGATACAATAAAATATGTAGATGAATACAAAAATTTATATCCAGCAAATGTTCTTTATACATATTCAAAAATATCAGAAGAAAACTTAAAATCAGTTTTAGGAGAAGATGGATTTATTAACATTTATTCTAAATCAAAAGAACTAATTGCTACATTAAATAAAGAAAATTTAGAATGTATTTTTGAAAAAGAAGAATCTGATTTAACATTTGAAACAAGTAAACCAATATCAGAAGGAATTCTTAAGATAGAAAATGGAAGAAGCATAAAACCATTAGAATATGCAACAGTACAAGAAGAAATGTTTACAGAACTTAAAGTAGAGTTAAACTCAAATGTTATGGTTAATGATACTGCTATTATAAAAACAAATAATGAAAGAATTATAAAACTTATAAACCCACAAACAACAGCTGAAATATCTATAGGAAATGAAAATCTTTCAACAGTTGTAACAAATGAAGGTGTTGAACTAAGAGTTACATTAAAATCAAAAGACGCATCAAACCTTCTTTATAAAAATCCAGAAGTATCTATAGTATTCCCAAAAGAAATAACAGGAATAAATATAGAAAATGTAAAACTTTTATATGAAAAAGAATTAAAACTTGCAAGTGCAAAAATATATAGAAATGATGCAGGAAATATAGTTGTTAATGTAAAACTTTCAGGAGAACAAACATCATATAATGAAAATGTAATTACAGAAGGTGCAACATTAATAATGAAAGCTGATATAACAGCAGACAAAATTACACCAACAGGATTAAAAGATGTAGAATTATATGTAAAAAATGAAAAATCAAAAGAAGAGGCTGTAACTAAAAAAGCTATAAAATTTATTGCACCAGCAGGTATTGCAACAGTAAGTGAAGTGTCAGGATATTCTGATTCAGGCGAAGTTGCAACTTCAATAAGTGGAAATGTAGGTATTGGAGAAATTAAAGCTGCAGCACCTGCAAGAAAAGCATCTATTAAAATGCTTGCAATAAATAATTATGAATATAACTGTGATAATGTAGCAATTTTAGGAAGAACTACATTTGAAGGAAATAAAAAAATAACAACAGGGGAAAATTTAGGAAGTACATTTACAGCAGATGTTGTATCTGAAATAAAAAATACAAACGGACTAAGCAAAGACCAAATGACAGTATATTATTCAGAAAACAAAGAAGCAAATAAAAATTTAACCGATACTGCAAATGGATGGACTACTGATATAAATGAAATAGAAGATGTAAATTCTTATATGGTAGTTTTAAATGACTATACATTTGAAACAGGAGATGTTTTAGAATTTACATATGATATTGAAATACCTGAAAACGTAGGTGGAGATAAAGCCACATATGGAGCATTTGCCGTATACTATGAAAAAGCAGAAAAAGAAGAAGCATCACCTATGGCATTTAGTTTAAGAAGTAGCGAAAGTACTATCGCATTAGCATCAGAGACAGCTCCAAATTTAAGTGTAACACTTTCTTCAGACTTAGAAGAAGGTACAAAAATACAAGAAGGAAAAAGAATTTCTTATACAGCAAATATACAAAATAATAATCAAGTAGCAGGAGTAGAAAATGTTGTATTAGAAGTATTACTTTCAAGAAATGTAGCATTCAATTCAGAAAATGGAACATATGTAAGTAGATATGATGGAGATGCAGAATTTGATACAGTACACATTCCAGTTCGGAAAAATTGAAGCTGGAAAAAAAGCTACTATTAAATTTGAAATACTAGTTGAAAGTTATCAAGAAGCAATAACATTAGAAGAACTTAACAATATGGCCACAAGAAAAGATGAAAATGGAAATGTTATACCATTTACTGAAGAAGATTTAGCAGAGTTTACAAAAAATAATGCAATTGTAGCCATTGCAAGAGCAAAAGTGCGGAGATTATACATCTGATGCAAGTAAAGTAGAAAATAACGTAGAACAACAAGAAACAGGCTTGCTATATATTAATGTAACAACATCTAAATCAGATATATTAACAGCAAATTCTCAAATGAATTATACAATAAGTGTGGGCTCAAATATGACAACTACATTACACAATGTAGAGGTAAAATGCGTATTACCAGAAGGAATAAGCTTTGATAAAGAAGCAAATGAAGGCGCAAATTATAATGAAAAGACAAGAACAGTAACATGGAATTTTGGAACACTTAGTGAAGTAAAATATATTGAATTTATAGGAATTATAGATGAGCCTAATGAATATGGAAAAGAAATAAAAGTAAACTTTAGTGCAGTTTGTGATGAAACAAAGGATACATCAGGAGCTGTTACAAGTTCTACAATAGTAACAAAAATACAAAAAGAAGGATTTACTTTAAATCAAAGTAGCAATATATCAACAGATAATATATCGCGGAGGAGATACAATAAAATATACAATAACAGTAACAAATTTATCACCATATGAAACTGTTTGTAAAATTTATGACAAATTACCAGATGGGCTAGAATTTGTAAGTTATAGTTATAAATCAGAATTAGTAGAAAAAACAAATAGAAACCCAGTAGAAATACCTTTAACATTAGCTGGAAATGAAACAGCTACAATAGAATTAACAGCTAAAGCTAAAGAAGTAGAAGAAGATACAAAAATAGAAAATATAGTTTATATAAAATCAAGCCAAATAGAAAAACAAGATGCAAACTCTATTGTACATACAATACATGGTAATGGAGAACAAGAAAAACCTAATGATGAAGAAAAGACTTACACAATAACAGGTACAGCATGGCTAGATGAAAACAAAGACGGAAAAAGAGACAGCACAGAAAAATTATTGCCAGATATAAAAGTATATTTAGTAGATAGTACTACAAATAATGTAATTTCAGAAACTACAACAAATCAAAATGGAGTATATTCATTTACAGATATAAAATCAGGAAGCTATGTAGTTGTATTTGATTATGACAAAGTACAATATGATTTGAGCACATATCAAAAAGATGGAGTAGACCAAAGTGTAAATTCAGATGTAGTTAATATGGAATTAGAATTAAAAGGCAAAAAAGACAAATATGCAGTAACAAATACAATAGTATTAAATAGTAATACATATAATCTAGACTTAGGATTAGTAGATAGTCCAAAATTTGACTTAGAGCTTACAAAAGGAATTACATTAATGCAAGTAAGCAACAGCAGTGGTACAAAAGCTTATACATTTGATAATGTAGATAGTGCACAAGTACAAATTGCTGAAAAATACATGAAGGGTTCTGTAGTTGCAATAACATACTCTATTAGAGTAAAAAATACAGGAGCAGTACCTGGATATGCAAATAAAATAGTAGATTATGTGTCAAAGGATTTAAACTTTAGCTCTGTACTTAACCCAGAGTGGTATCAAGATACAGATGGAAACTTATATAGTACAAGTTTAACAGGAAGAGTTATAAAACCAGGAGAAACACAAGAGCTTTCATTAATACTTACAAAAACAATGACAGATGAAAATCTTGGAGTTTCAAACAACACAGCAGAAATTGCAGAAGCTTCAAACGATTTAGGACTTGCAGATTATGATTCTACACCAGGAAATAGAAATACTTCTGAAGATGATTATGGACTAGCAGATGCAATAATTACTTTAAAAACAGGTGGAGTACTATTCTATGGAGGAATAGTCTTAGCAGTTCTAGCATTATTTGCTCTAGGAGCATATGAGATAAATAAGAAAGTTTTAAGGAAAATATAGAAAGAAAGGGGGAAAAGTTATGGAGAAGAACAAAAAATTAAACAGTATAACAAAAATTATAATACTAATATTAATAATGATGTTTATGATATCATTATTAGGAATAAATAAAACTAAAGCTTCAGTTATGGCTCCTGATAAAAAGTCATGGGGAATGCTATTTAAAGATGACCTAGGAACATTAAACTATCATGAACTTCCAGCTCATCTTTTTGGAGAAGCAAATATATATCTATTTTGTTCAGAGCATGGTACAGATGTAGATGGATATATGACAGCAACTCAAGCACTTTACAACGCATATATGGCTAACTCTAGCGGAGCTCAAAAGTATGATGAAAATAGTCCGCTTAAGTATTATAGAAATAGCTCAAGTGTTGGAATTAGAGAAAATCACTTTTTAGCATGGAAAGCTCTAAGAGATGCAATAGAAAAGAAAAATACTGATAGTGAACACAGTTGGACATATGATGATTTTGATAATAGCTTAAATCAACAAGCAATTTTAAACGATTTGAAATTTAACCTTCCAGGTGGTACATATAATCCAGATCATCTATTCTCAATAAAATATGAATTACAAGATACATATAATATTGATAATTACCAAGGAGCAGCATTTGTTGTAACTCAAGAAAAAAGATATGCAAATGCTTTAACTACACCTCTAGCAGGAGGAGGACTAACAGATGCAGAAAAAGAAAAGGGATATTTTGATGTAGATGAAAAGCAAGCAGCATTATGGGATAAAAAGTTAGGACTAAATATAGGAAGAGAAAAAGATAAAGATGATAGAGGATTAGCAGACATTGCGATACATTACCAAGAATTTAATAAAGCTATAAAATCTAGTGGATATGGGTCAATAGTAAATGTAACACCAACAGGAGCAGGTGGAATTGATCAAACATCTACAAATATAAATGGAGAAACACTAAGCACATATAAATATAAAGATGCTGGTGTAGCAGTAAATATTGCAGCAAAAAGCTATGTAATTGGACCATTTTGTGTAGATTATACATATGATGATGCAAACAAAGATACATATCATTCTACAGCTACAAATGAAGTAAAATACAATGCAATTGAAAAAATTACGGTATATAATCAAAATAAAGTAGATATAGAATCATTAGGTGGCTCATTTAAAATTGCATATAGTGCAAATGGAGGAGAACAAAGAATCCATCGTATAAGTGATGAGAATGCTTATGCACTTGCAGATTATGCAGAAGTTCCTGCATTTGAATCAGGAAAACCATTTTACATTATAGTAAATAGAGGTTCTATGAAAGCTGAAGATTTTACAGGATTTTATGCTAAAGTAGATTTTCAATATCTAGAAAATATAACAGCTACATTATATAGATATCATGGATATGTAGATTCATACTATTATAAAGAAGAAGCAGGAGATACTGAACAAAAAACTTATAAGTACAGTTATCACGATAATGAAAAAAATTGGGAAACTGATGATGGTTGGTGGGAAGACCCAACAACTGGATTACAAGTGCCTGAGGGAACTCCAGGTGCTCAGTGGCATGAAAATAAGAATGATCACCATTCTCATGACTACCATGAAGGCTCAGATAAAGTAGATATAAAGACACACAAATTTGAACTTAATATGGCAAGAACTACTGCAAGTGCACAACAAATGGTAGGATACGGAGGCGATGGAAAAAGAACTTATAAACGTTATTCAATAATTCTTACAACAAATTGGTTAAATGAAGAAAAACCAAGTATAGAGTTATATAAAGAGTGTGCAGATGATAAAGAAGCATTATACGGAGCAAAATATACAGTTAGTTTAAAAATTCAAGGTAGAGATGCAAAAGGAAATAATATAAACAAAGTAGTAGAATTTACAAGAACTACTGATATAAATGGTATACTTGCAATTACTACATCAGACTTAAAAGAAAAAGGAGTATACATTGGTACATTCACAGGAACAATAGTTGCAGATTTTAAAGAAATACAAGCACCAGCAAACCATGACCTTGGAGCAGGTGATGTTTCAGTAACAATTACTCTTCAAAGCGGAATTATCACATCTGGTGGAACAATAGATAGAGTAAAAAATAGTACAAGAGTCATAGCAACTAATAGCCATAGTAAGACTATAGATAATACACCAGAAATTCAAATTGCAAAGGTAAATTTAAATAACCAATTAATTAAAGAAGCATATTTCAAAATATATGTAGGTTATACAGACCCAGCAGGTGTTAAGTATGGAGCAGATGGACATATATCTGAATATGGAAAACTAATAGAAGGTTCATCAAATTACATTAGTGGACAGACAAAAGATGGATACTTATATTTAACAAGAAACGATTTCGCAAAACTTCCAGTAGGATTTGATATAAAGAATTATTCAGGAAGAATAACATTAAGAGTAGTAGAAGTTGGAATTTCTGATTATAACTATTCACTTCCTTCAGAAGCACTTATTATAACATTAGAATATGAACATGGAATATTAACAAATTATAGAGAAAATGTAGACGGAAATGCAATAGTACATAAATTATATGATGATCCATTAACAAATATATATAAATGGTCAAAAGGAGAAGCAACTCTATATCCTTATGTTGAAGAAATGATTAAATCATGGGCAAAAGAAGAAGGCGATAGGGTAGGAATGTCATATGATGACGCAGTTGCATACCTTGTAAAATATATAGAAGAACATAAAGAAGATATTAGTTCAAACGCAGAAGAATGGAAAGTTACTGCATTTGTAAAAGAAGGAATAGTAAGCTTAATAATTCAAGATGAACCAGGAAGATTTGAATTACCAAAACTTCCAGAACCAGAACAAGAACCATTCTTAATGAGAATAGGTGGAACTGTATTCTTAGACCAAACTTTAACAAAAGAGGGAGAAAAGATAGCAGATGGGCTATTTGGAAAAGGAGAATCTACTCTTTATGGAATAGAAGTTGCACTATATAAAAAAGATGGAACTCTTGCAAGCTTAGTTCAAGATGTGGGTGGTTCTGATATACGTACAAACCCAACTATGACAAATCAAGATGGAGCTTATGAATTTAGAGGAGTTGACCCATTCCAAGAATACTATGTAGAATTTAAATATAACGGAATTGAATATCAAGCAACAAAGAGTACAACTGTTGGTTATAATGATTCTGCTTGGGCAGTTAACTCTAAGGGAGGAGAAGACCCTAATGCTACATCAGGAAGAGATAATTACAAAGTAATTACTCCATCTACTGTGGCATACGATTATGGAGAAATAGAAACACTTTATAGAGAAATTGCAGATGAGACATGGATTTATATTAAGAATAATAGAAGCTATCCTAATTGGGCAACTGTTAAAGCAGCAGTTTTAGCAAACCATAACAATGGTAACTCTATTGATAAAGAATTAGGAGCAAAATTAGATTATATAAAGAGCACAGAAACTTATGCAAAAGCAGGATATTCATCAGTAGATTATAACCAAACATATCCACATATATCAGTTAGAGGATTAAATATACTAGATAGTGATTATGCAAATAAAGGTCAAACAACAGTTGAATTTGCAGGAGAGATGGCAAAAATACTATATCCACAACATGACCAAATACATTTAGGATTAGTTGAAAGAGACTCAACAGATTTAAGCCTAAAACTAGATATAGCAAAAACAACAACATCAATTAATGGAAAAGATGAAGATTATATATATGATGAAGGAGAAACAACATACACAGGCTACATACATGAAGAAGATTACAACTATTCTAAAACACCAGTGCAAGATGGAAGTGCTTACTATTATACAGAAGATAATATTCACTATTATCTAACATATGAAATGACAATTAAGAACGCTTCATTAACAAAAACAGCGTTATTAGAATTAGTTAACTACTATAATACAAATCTTATCTATAAAGATGTATATAAAACAACAAGTGGAAAAACAATTAATGGATTAAAAATTTTATATAACGACCAAGATGTAACAAGTCTTGCAGGAGCAAAAGTAGATATAACAAAAGGAAATAAATATGGATATAAAACAAACTATGTAAAACTTTCTACACCATATAATTTAGTAGATGGACAAAGCTTAAAAGTGCAAATTACATATGAACTTGTAGGTGTAGATGCAAATGGAAAACCAAGAGACAATGCAAAAGAATTGTTATATAGTTTCTTACATCCAGAAGAAGGCTATACAGGAAGATATACAAAGTCAATAGGAATAGGTTCATTTGCTGAAATAATATCTTATGCTACCGAAGGTGGGTATTTAGATGTAGATTCACATCCAGGAAACTTTGATATAGATGAATATCAAGCAGCAATGACACTTGCAAGAGAAGCTTATCAAAAATATATATTAAATGGAAAAACTGAAGAAGATGCACGTAATTACAGAATATTAACAAATAAAGCATTAGAATTATTTGAAGACGATGCATGGACAGTTCATATAACATTACAAAATGGCCATAAGAAAAGAGAAGTAAAAGGAAATGTATTTGAAGCTATAAATAATGAAGTATCAAGCTCAGTAGATTTACAAGCAGAATTTGGTGAAAGATATGTAACATTTAATGATAGCAAAGACTTAGCACTTGGAGGAATTAAAGTAGAACTTATAGAGCTTCTAGGAAATGGCGAAAAAGAAAATGGAGCAAACCAAGTTGTAAGAGCAGTAACAACAACTAACGAAAACGGAGAATACAAATTTACATCATATATTCCAGGAAATTATACAGTAAGATTTACTTATGGTGGATATGAAAGAGCAGAAGATACAGTTTATAGTAAAGTATCAAAAAATACATATGAAAATAAAGATAAAGCAGATTATCTTCCAATAAATGGACAATATTATCAGTCAACAAAGGCAAACCCAACAACAGATAATTCACAATATTGGTATGCAGATTTAAATACAAGATACTCAGATGCATACGATGATAGTTATACAAGATTAACACAAATAAATAATAAAATTGAGGGTGCTGAAAACTCTACATCTTCAGAGTATGACTTAGATGGTAATATGATAATTCAAAGAGGTATTCAAAACGATAAGATATATGCCTATACTTCTACTATGGAATTAGAAGTTGAATACGCAAAAACAGTTGCTTTAGGAAATGAATATCCAAGCTATTATGAGTACGGAGTAAGAAGCGTAGACTTTGGTTTAACACCAAGAGGATTTAACGATGTAAATGTAGGAAGATATATATCAAATATTAAACTATATGTTGAAGGACTAAATACTCCATTAATCGATGTAGAATTTACTGATGAAGGAAAAGTTATTGCAAGAGACGCTGCAACTGGAAGTAAATATGTAGCAGACTTTGATGATTTTGCAGGAGTTTCATACAAAGATGGAGTTATTCGTATAAATTATGAACAATTAATCCAACAAAGAGCACATTTAGAGTTAACATACAAAGTAAAAGTATCAAACGACAGTAAATACGGTGTAAATAACAAAGGCGAAAATGTTTATGATACAATAAAATACATCTTTGATGGAACAGATAGTAAAGCAGTTGCAGTAGTTTACTACGGTGAAGAAACTTCAAAACTTGTAAACTATGAAAGTGAAGCTCAAGCTGATGGAACTAAATTAGAGAAACTTATCTATCATAACACAATGACAGATGGAGGATATGACAAGAACATAACAAAAGAAAAGAGCAACAATTCTCATACAATAGAGAATCCAAGACTTGGAGAATACAATGTAATTACAGGCTTTAAAGAAAAATCAAGAGATATAATTACATCAAAAGCATTAAACGTTGTAGATTATCCAAACTCTCCATTAGACTTCTTACAAAAAGACCATCTAGGAAATGATATAAATCAAAATTGGGTAGAAACACTACCAAATGAATATGTATCAAGCCGTGAAAACTACAAAATAGAAGATGGAGAAATTAAACTTCTTGGAATTCCAGGAACAGAAAATAGTATACTTACAAAATCACACATAATAAGAGCAACAGCAAATAGTTCACTATATAAAGAATTAAAACCAGGAGAAAGCACAGAAGAACTATTGATACTACAACATACTCTATCAACATCAGTAGAAGATATCTCAGGAGATTCAAAAACTACTGACCTAAGCATACTAGATGATGAATATTCTAACCTAGTAGAAATTACAAGAATTGCAAACTCAGCAGGAAAAATTGTTGATACAGAAGGATATGACATAAATGCTAACCAAGAAGCAGAAACATCAAAAGTACGTAATATAAGTGAAGTAAAAACAGAACAATTTAAAATTGACGAAACAAGAACAGTAGAAGTAAGTACATTTAAAACAAGTGATACAGCAGTAGAACTAACACCAACACTTTCAACAGGAAAATCACCAACAACAGTAATTGCACCACCAGCAGGATTACCTGAAAGCTCAGAGTGGATGGCATATACAGGAACAGCACTTGTAATACTTATAATGTTAGCTGGAGGAATAATACTAATTAAGAAATACGTAATTGTAAAATAAAAATTAAAAAATCAAAACCAAAAATAAATAAGAGAAACCTACAGAAGGTAGCAAAAAATCCTAGTGAAAATCACTAGGATTTTTTTGAATATTTTATCTTTTTTATACTTATAGTTTTTTTTATACTTATAGTTTTTATAAGTCGAAATATGATATAAATATTTTAAATTATAACATGCATTTTATTTTCAAATATTTTATTAAAAGGAGGGATTAGACGTGGCTATTTTAGAAATCAAAAATTTAAGTAAAGTATATGGTAATGAAGAAATAAAAACTATTGCAGCAAATGATATACATTTAAGTATAGAAAAAGGTGAGTTTGTTGCAATAGTTGGGAAAAGTGGCAGTGGTAAATCTACGTTATTACATATGATAGGAGGAATAGATAGACCAACCTCAGGTAATATTTATATAAATGGCATAGATATCTATTCTCTTTCAGAGCCAAAACAAGCAGAATTTAGAAGAAGAGAAGTTGCCATTATTTATCAATTTTACAATTTAATTCCAGTACTTAATGTAGAAGAAAACATAATGTTACCAGTAAAACTTGACAACAGAAGAGTTGATATAAAAAAGATGGATGAAATTATAAAAAAACTTGATTTACAAAATAGAAGAAAAAACTTCCCAAATGAACTTTCTCGGAGGACAACAGCAAAGAGTTGCAATTGGTAGAAGTCTGCTGCAAAATCCAACAATATTACTTGCAGATGAGCCAACAGGAAACCTAGATTGTCAGAATTCAAAAGAAATAATAGATTTACTAATTGAGTCAAATAAAAAGTATAACCAAACAATAATTATTGTAACACATGATGAAGAAATAGCAAAAAAAGCAAATAGAATAATTACAATAAACGATGGAAAAATAATTAAAGATGAAAGGGAATAATTAATAAATATGAAAATAACAAGTGTATTAGTATGGGAGTATTTTAAGAAAAATAAAAGAAGAAGTGCTGTAACAATTATACGGAGTAATAATTGTTACAGTGCTTGTAACTACCTTACTTACACTTTTTTCAAGTTACCAAGAATATATGGTAAGCATTGTAAGAAGTGAGAAAAACTGGGAAGCAGAATTTGATAATATAAAATATTTGGATGCAATAAAAATAGGAAAAGATAAAAATATAAAAGATGTATCAATTTATCAACAATTAGGAACAACAAAAGAAAATTTAAGTAATATAAAAGATGTATATAGATGTTATAATTTAAGTCGGATATAATCAAAGTGCTTTTGAAAATTCATATATAAATCTTATAGGGGGAAGATTTCCAAAAAACTCAGAAGAAATTATTATTAGTGCAGATGGATTAAAATTTTTAGAAGAAGATGAAGAACCTATAAATTATCTTGGCAAAAAATTAACTTTAAATATTGATGAAAAAACAAGAGAATATACAGTAGTAGGACTTGCAGAGAAGCTAGAAACAGATAAAAAAGTAATGACTACACCATTTTACATAGAAATAGGAGCAATTACTTATTTAGATAATCAAATTATAAAAGACAATATGAAAGTAAATGTAACAGTAATTACAAACAATATATATAAAATATATGATACAGTAAGAAATCTTGCAGATGAATTAGGAATTAAAGGGAAAGAAGAAACAAGACTTTCAGAAGAACAAGAAATACTTAAAAGTATGGGGATTTTACAAAATGAAAACGAGGGAGTACCATCATATTTCTTTAACAATACACTCTTAAATTATGCAGGTGTATTAGAAAGTGGAAGTGACTTTTCAAAAGTTTTATATACTGTTCGGAGTTGCTAGCATTTTAATTGTAGCAATTTCAGGAATAGTAGTAATATATACTTCTTTCAAAATCACATTTTCTGAACGTATAAAAGAATCTGGAATGCTTTCTTCAATTGGAATGGACAAATCTCAAAGAAAAGATATGATAAGAAAAGAAGCAAATATAGTAGGCTTTATTGGAATTCCACTAGGCATTTTATTAGGACTTAGTCTTTCAAGATTTATAATTTATATACTAAATAGATTAATAATTGAAACTATAGACCATAGATTTTCTATTATTACATTTGATAGCAGTATTGAAATTTGTATGAAAGTATCTTTATTAGCTTTACTTCTTTCTGCTGTAATTGTGTATATTATTACATTTATATCAAGTGTTCTTCCTATGAAAAAACTAAATAAGATAAGCGTAATTAATGCAATGAAAAACGTTTATAAAACAAAAGCTACATCAAAACAAGTAAAAATTCCAAAGTTTATAGAAAAAATTTTTAAAGAAGAGGGTGTTATTGCATATAAAAATATTAGAAGAGATAAAGCAAGATATAAAACAATAGTTATATCAGTTATTATTAGCATAATCTTATTTCTAACTGTTAGTGGATTTATATCTAATTTTTATGGAAATAGAACACAAAATTATTATAATGATTATACAATATCAATGACTAAAATGGAAGGAACAAATTACCAAGAAAATAAGGATAAATTATTAGAGCTTTTGAATAACTCAGGACTAATTAATGAATATTATATATCAGAAAGTCCATTTCAACCAGCAATTTTACAATTAGAAAGAGAAATGGTAAATGACGAATTTAAAAAATTACCTCCGCAAAAAGAAGATAATAGTTATACTAGTGTCTGGCATCTAAATAATGGAAGTATTAAAATATTGGTTTCTACTTATACAATGGATGGTAAAGCTTATGACGATTTGCTTTCAAGAGTGGGAATATCAGAACTTAAAGATGGCGAGGTTATTGTAGCAAATAAGATTTCAGAGAAAACTAAGTATGGAAAAAACATTTCGATTACAAATTTTAAGATAGGAGATACTTATACTTTAAATATATCAGGAAAAGATAAAACTTTTAAAATTGTTGGAATTTTAGATAACTTTGCTCCTTATACTTATGACATAATGGCTGAAACTCCTCAAATATATCAGATTGTTAATAAGAAGACTATGAATAATATGAGTAATAATTTTTCTCGAGTATTTGTTAATATAGATACAGATAAACCTTTTGAGATAGATACTTTACTAAAAAATTATATTACTGCTAATCTTAATAAAAATTATGGAGCATCTGGAATAAGTGGAACAAATAATTTCGAAAAACGTGTATCAGAAGAAAATCAAAAAACTATAACAAAAATAATTGCATATTCATTTGTAGGACTCATTTTTCTAGTAACAGTTATAAACATATTTAGTACAATATACTCAAGCATTCTACTTAGAAAAAAAGACTTTGCAGTATTAAAATCCATGGGAATGAGCAATAAACAAATACGTAAAATGATGTTTTTAGAAGGAATATTTTACGGGGGAGATAGCATTATTTATGGAAGCTTAATAAGCATAGCCATTTTATATATAATGTATATATTTATGATAAATACAAAATTATATTACTTTAGCATTCCTTGGAAAAATATAGGAATATGTGCTTTTGTAATATATGTATGTATATTTACAGCAATAGCAAATGCTATAAAAAAGATAAAAGATAAAAACATAATAGATGAAGTAAGAAACGAGAATATATAAAAAGAGGCGAGAATGGAGTTACCCATTCTCGCTTTTAGAGGGAGAAATGTTTTAGCTAACACAAGTTATTTCGCAGCATATTATAGCTTATAAGTTGCGCTTGAATATTTAGTTGTAGGTAAAATCTGTTCCCAGAATCTGAGCCACCCAAAGCTGATTGTTGTTGGGCATGGTTATGGTAAAATGGTAAGTCCCAGGAGACAACTTAGTGAAATTTCCCACAGCATTTCTTGCGGTATACCGCTTATAATCGGATGTGTCAGCAGGAAAGCTGATGCGGTAAGAATCCGTGGAGTTTTCCTTATAGATGTCCAAACGGCCAGCTACGGGAGCCTTGATTAAGAGGGTAAGGTATTGGGACTTAGATACAGTAAATGTACCAGAATATGCCACGCCTGTCCCATAGAAAGGGCCTGTTAATTCTGTTGTAGAATTAACACTGGTGGGTGCTGATACAGTTATTCCGCTGCCGAGGGCATAAGCTGAGTCATTGCATTTTACGCTTTCAGCCGCAGCTGCAACCATTGCAGAGGAACAGAACAGAGCACATGACATAATGAGTGACAAAAACCGCATACGTAAATTTTTCATGAAACAATCCTCCTTATTGAGATATTCTCCCTCTATACCATAAAAATGTTAAAATAAAAATAACATTTTTATAATTAAAGTAAAAAATACACGTTTAGCGTAAATTACAAATATATATTATAGTATAAAATAAAACAAAAACAAATAATTAAATAAAAAAAATAGAAAAGATAAAAAAAGATAAAAACAAGCTTAAATCATTCAATGAAAAACCATCAAATTATTAGATAAAAGTTTAATAATTTGAGATGGAGAGGTAGCTATCAGATGTCTGCACAACAAAGACTTATATATTTTCTAACATTTATGAAACTAAATTAGAAGAAAAAGACTGTTATGTGGTTAAAATTGATGATGTAGAGAATTTTATAGATAAGAAAACAAGTATGTTTGTCAAAATAATAAATAATAACTATAATATTACAACAGACTATACTTAAGAATTTGGTACAGTTACTGATGAAAATGTAAAAAAACCTGAGATACCAATACAAGATAATTAGCATAAAAATCTCTATTCCCAAAAAATGCATAAACAAGATAATAATTGGTAAAACTATTAAAAATTAAAACAAATTAAAGCGAGGCGAAAATCTTGAAAATGCAAAGGGCATTAAATATAAAGGGAGCTATGCTAAATCCTGAACAACTAAAGAAATACCTAGAAAACATAGCAACAGACCATACTTTAAAAGAGAAATCAGATAAAAACACATACCCAGTTCCACATATGATAGAAAATTTTGAATACATTACAAAAGTATATAATATGCTAAATGCACATTTAAAACTTGGAATTAACATACACCAAGCAGGAGAATGGCTTTTAGATAATTATTATATTATAGAAGAAACAGTAAAAGAAGTAAGAAAAAACTTACCTCTTAAAAAATATGTAAAATTTGTAGGGATTTCTTCAGGAAATTATAAAGGATATGCAAGAAGCTACTTACTTGCTTCTGAAATTGTAGCATACACAGATGGTGGAAATTTTAAGGCAAAAGAATTAGAAGAATACTTACAAAGCTATCAAAATAAAAAGAGTTTAAATATGGATGAAATATGGAATATAGGATTATTTTTTAAAATAGCATTAATAGAAAAAATAAAAGAAATATGTGAAAAAATATATTTATCACAAATGCAAAAATTAAAAGTAGAAAGCATTATAGAAAGGTTAGTGGAGAATAAACCCAAAAATGAGCTAAAATTTGCATATGGAACTAAAGTAAATGGTGGAGATAGCTATACTTTTATAGAATATATGTCATATAAATTAAAAAAATATGGTAAAAAGGGAATAGCCTACTTAAATATTTTAGAAGAAGAGATAGATAAACAAGGATTGACCCTATTAGAGGTTATAAAAAAAGAGCATTTTGATATTGCATTAAAAAAAGTTGCAATAGGTAATGCAATTAGAAGTATACATGCTTTGCAAAGAATGAATTTTGATGAGATTTTTGAAAATATAAATGGAGTAGAAGAAATACTAAAAAGCGACCCTAGCAAAGTTTATGAAAATATGGATTACAAAACAAAAGAAATGTATAGAAATGTGATAAAAGAAATTTCGCAAAAAACTAAAATATCTGAAATTTATATTGCAAAAAAAAGTATAGAACTTGCAAAACTTAGAGAGACTGGAGAAAAAGAAAATCATGTAGGATATTATTTAATAGATGAAGGAATAAAAGAATTATATAAATCTTTAAATATAAAGAAAATAAGCAATTACAAAAAAAATAGAATTAAAATAAATTTATATATTTATGGAATAATCATCTTAAGCTTGCTACTTGCATGTGCTTTTGGATTATATGCTTTTTGCATGTCAAAAAGCATAATACTTCGGCATTATATATACTATACTTGTGATAATTCCCGCCTCAGAAGTAGTTACTAAAATAATTCAAATGATACTAAGTAGATGTATAAAACCCAAATTAATACCAAAAATGGATTTTAGTTTAGGAATTCCTAAAGAATCTACTACAATGGTAGTTATACCAAGTGTTATAAAAACAGGAAAAGATGTTAAAGAAGTTTTCGAAAAACTTGAAGTATATTATTTAGCAAATAAATCAGAAAATTTATATTTAACATTACTTGCAGACCCAACATCTGGTGGAATGGAGAAAGAACAAGAAGATAAAGAAGTAATAGATACAGGACTTTACGAAGTAGATAGATTAAATAAAAAATATGGCAAAACAAAAGAAAATGCTATATTTAATTTTATATATAGAAAAAGAAAATGGCAAAATCAAGAAAAGTGCTATATGGGTTGGGAAAGAAAAAGAGGAATTCTAACAGAACTAAATAATTTTTTGCAAGATAAAAAATTAAAAAATACATTTATTGTAAATACATTAGAGAAAAAAGATTTAAAAATAAAATATATAATTACACTAGATTCAGATACAGAACTAATACTAAATTCAGGATTAGAGCTAATTGGAACTATGGCACACCCACTAAATACACCTATTATAGAAGACCGGAAAAGTAATATCTGGTTATGGAATAATACAGCCAAGAATAGGAATAAACCTTGAAGAAAGTAGAAAAACATTATTTACAGAGATTTTTGCAGGAAGCGGAGGAGTAGACTCATATACAAATGCAATTTCAGACACATACCAAGATAACTTTGGAGAGGGAATTTATACAGGAAAAGGAATTTATGATTTAAAAGTATTTAATACAGTAATGAAAGATAAAATACCAGAAAATAAAGTGCTAAGCCATGATTTATTAGAAGGAATATATCTTAGATGCCGGCCTTGCATCAGATATAATGCTTTTGGATGGATATCCAAAGGGGTTTTTGTCATATTTAACAAGAACCTTAAGATGGATTAGAGGAGATTATCAAATAATAGGGTATTTAAAGCGAGAATCGGGCCTTAGCAAATTATCTAAGTTTAAGATATTAGATAATATAAGAAGAAGTTTATTAGAAATTACAGCTATTATAGTCTTAACAATTTTACTATTTCAAAAAATGTTTTATAATACTAAAGTTTGGATAGGAATTTTAGCTATATTTGTTAGCTTAAGTTTACCAAGTATATTAGAGGTAATATGTAGCATTGTTTATAGAAAAGAAAATGTAAAAAAGCAAAGAAGATTTACAAAAAGCATAGATGGATTAAAGGGAAGTTTATATAGAGGAATAATTAGCATAGTAACACTTCCAACTAGAGGTTATAGAGCAGCTTGCGCCATTATAAAAACAATATATAGAATGACAGTTACAAGAGAGCATTTATTAGAATGGACAACAGCTGCAGAAGCAGAAAAGCAAGATAACAATAATGTAGAAGCAGTATTTGGAAAAATGATGCCAAATATAATATATGGGCTTTTATTATTAGGAGCAGTTACATTTGCAAGTTGCAATATGTATTTTAAGATATTTGTTTATATTTTTGCTTCACTAAATTTATTAGCACCAATATTTATGTGGCAAATTAGTAAAGAAAAAAATGTAATTAAAAAAGTAAATAAGTTAACAAAAGAAGAGAAAATATATATAGAAGATGTAGCAAAAAGAACATGGGAGTATTTTTCAGACTTTATGAATAAAGAGAACTCATATATTCCTCCTGATAACTTTCAAGAAAGTAGAAGAGAAAAAATTGTTTTTAGAACATCTTCAACAAATATTGGACTTGCACTCTTAACAATAATTTCAGCATATGATTTAAAATTTATAACATTAGAAAAAACAGTAATAAATTTAGAAAATACATTAGAAACTATAAAAAAACTTGAAAAGTGGAATGGGCATTTATATAATTGGTATAACACGAAAACCTTAGAACCACTTATACCAAAATATATATCAACAGTAGACAGCGGAAATTTTATACGGATATATGTATACATTGAAAATGTTTTTAGAAGAAAAGCAAAATACTGTTTATAAAGATAGAATAAGAGATTTAATAAAAGAAGTTGACAAAATAATAGAAGATACCGATTTTTCATATTTATATAACAAAGAAAATAGGCTTTTATCTATTGGGTTTAATGTAGAAGAAAATCAGATGACAGATACGTATTACGATTTACTTGCGTCTGAGGCAAGGCAGGCAAGTTTAATTGCAATAGCAAAAAAAGATATACCATCAAAACATTGGAATAACCTAAGTAGAACACTTACAAAAATGTCTAAATATAAAGGGCTTATATCTTGGTCAGGAACAGCATTTGAATATTTAATGCCAAATATCAATATAAAAAAATATGAGGGAAGCCTTCTTGAAGAATCATGCAAATTTATGGTGGTAAGTCAAATGAAATATGCTGCAAAGCTTGGAATTCCATGGGGAATATCAGAAGCGGCATTTAATTTGAAGGACCTAAACTCAAATTATCAATATAAAGCATTTGGAGTGCCATGGCTTGGGCTAAAAAGAGGACTTGCAGATGAAATGGTAGTATCTAGCTATGGTGGAATACTTGCAATAACAGATTTTCCAAAAGAAGTATTGCAAAATTTAAAAGTATTAGAAAAACAAGGTATGTATGGCAAGTATGGATTTTATGAGTCGATAGACTATACACCAAGTAGACTTCCAGTAGGGAAAAAATATGCAGCAGTAGAAACATATATGGCACACCATCAGGCATTAATTTTACTTTCAATAAATAACTTAATAAATGATAATATACTACAAAAAAGATTCATGCAAAATCCAGAAATAAAAGCAGTAGATATATTATTACAAGAAAGAATGCCAGTAGACATGTTAATTACAAAAGAAAGAAAAGAAAAAACAAAGAGAATAAAATATATAGGATATGATAATTATGTTGAAAATAGATACACAAAAATAGATAGTGACTTAAGAAAATGCAATATATTATCAAACACAAACTATCAAATACAAATAAATGATAAAGGAGAAGGAGTAAGTAAATATAAAGATATAATTGTAAATAAATATAAAGAAACATCAAGCACTCCCTGCCGGAATATTTTTCTATATAAGAGATACAAAAACAAAAAAAACATGGAACACAGTATATGATACTAAAATAAAAGACTATGTAGGAGCGGCGTCCCGCCGTCCGTCTAACGAAGGCATACAAGAAAAATTCAAAGAATATGAAGTAATCTTTTCAGAAGACAAATCTGAATTTATAAAAACACAAAACAATATAGAAACAAATCTAAAAATAATTGCAGCTTCTAGAATGGGTAGCGAAATAAGAAGTCTAAATATAAAAAATCATTCAAACGAAGAAGTAGAACTAGAAGTAACAAGCATATTTAACCCAGTTCTATCAAAAATGGAAGATGATATTTCACATCCAGCATTTAATAATTTATTCTTAAAATACAGTCTTTCTAAAGAAAAAAATTTAATAATTAGAAGAAGTGCACGAGGAAGTGGAGTAGGTTTGCTACTTCGGAGTAAATTTAATTGAAGAAAATAGTGAAAATAAAACACCAGAATATGAGATAGATGGAACAAATATATATGACAAAATAAAAAAAGGAGAAGAATTTTCAAATAAAATAGGTCTCGTAACAGAGCCAGTAATTAGCTTAAGAAAAAAAGTCAAAATAAAGCCATCAGAAGAAACGACCTTAGATTTAATTTTATGCACATCAGAAAATATAGATGAGATTACAGATACCTTAGAGTACTATAAAATACAAGAAAATATAAAAAGGGAATTTAATATAGCAAGAGCAAAATCAGAAGAAGAAGAAAGATATTTAGGATTAAGTAGAAACGACTTGCAAGCGTATTATAAACTCCTTCCATATATAATAAACCAAAATCCAATGAAATCTTTATATATAGATAATTTAAAGAATAAAGAATACAAACAAAGTGATTTTTGGAAATATGGAATTTCGGGAGATGTACCAATAATACTTGTAACAGTGAAATCGATAAATGATATATATGTAGTAAAAGAAATTTTAAAAGTGCACGAAAATTTAAGGGCAAAGGGAATAAAAACAGACTTATGCATATTAGACTATGAAAAGAATGTATATGAACAATTTGTAAAAGAGCAAATAATACAAGAGATATTAAATATGCAAATTGGATACTTGCAAAATATAAGTGGAGGAATATTTTTATTAAATGCAGCAGAAATAGAAGATGAAGATTTATTTAAATTTAGAGCAAATATTTGGATTAATGCACAAAAAGGAAGCATAGAAGAGTGGATAAAAGAAATAGAAGAAGAATATAAAAAGAAAAGACCAAATATAGGAGAAGAAAATATAGCAGAAATAAAGAATATAAAATTTGAAAAAATAGGACCAAACATAGATATTGAAAACCTTAAATTTTATAATGGTTTTGGTGGATTTTCAAACGAGCGGAAAAGAATATATTATAAAACAAAATAAAAACAAAACTTTGCCAAAAGCATGGAGCAATGTACTTGCAAACGAAAAATTTGGAACTATTATAACAAACAATATGGGCGGATTTACTTATAGTAAAAATAGTAGATTAAATAGACTAACAGCTTGGGCCAATACGCCAAATAATGATATTCCATCAGAAATAATCTATTTAAAAGACTTAGAAAACAAAAAAGCCTGGACACTAAATGCAAATGTTATGCCAGATGATGAAGACTATTATATGACATTTGGGTTTGGTTACGCAAAAGGATATCATGCAAGTTTAGGAATAATACAAGAAACTGAAAGTTTTGTACCAAAAGATGATAAGGTAAAAATAAATGTAATTAGATTGAAAAATACAACAGATAAAAAAAGGAAGTTAAAACTTATCTACTATGTAAAACCAGTACTTGGAGAAGATGAAATAAAAACAAATGGATATATAGACTTAAAATTAGATGAAGAAAAAAATGTAATTATTGCAAAAAATATTTATCAAGATGGTTTAGCAGGAAACCTATATATATCAAGTAATCAAAAGATAATATCTTATACAGGAAATAATTTAAGTTTTGTTCGGAAAAGGAAACCTAAGTGAGCCAGAAGTAATAAATAAAACCAAACTAAGCATGGAAAATGCACTTGGAACTTCTTCATGTATTGCAATACAAATAGAAATAGAACTAGATACGTATGAAGACAAAAAAGTAGTATTAACACTTGGAGAAGAAGAAAGCGAAAGTGAGATATTTAGTGCATTAGAAAAATTTGATAATATAGAAAAAATAGAAAGAAGTCTAAAAGATACAAAAGAATATTGGAATGGAATTTTAAGAAAGGTGCAAGTAAAAACAAACGAACCTAAAATAGACTTTATGCTAAACCGGATGGGCTATGTATCAGACAATAGTATGTAGGCTATATGCAAGAAGTGCATATTATCAATCAGGAGGGGCATTTCGGATTTAGAGATCAGCTTCAAGATAGCCTGGTTACAAAATATGTATCAGATAATATATTAAAAAATCAAATTATAAAACACTCAAAGCATCAGTTTGAAGAAGGAGACGTAGAACATTGGTGGCATGATGAAACAAAAAGGGGAATAAGAACTAGATTTTCAGATGACCTACTATGGCTTGTTTATAGTGTTTGTGAATATATAGAATTTACTGGCGATTTAAGTTTATTAGATGAAGAGACACCATATCTTATTGGAACACCTTTACAAGATGGAGAAGATGAAAAATATGATATACATGAAGAAAGTGAGCAAAAATCTAGCATATATAGGCATTGTATTAGAGCAATAGAAAAGTCACTAAACTTTGGAGAAAATGGCCTACCTAAAATTGGCTCTCGGAGACTGGAATGATGGATTTAGCACAGTAGGAAATAAGGGAAGAGGAGAAAGTGTATGGCTTCGGATTTTTCTTATATGATATATTAAATAGATTTGATAAAATATGTGAAGAAGCCCGGAAAAACTGAATATATACAAAAATATGAAGGAATAAAAGCATCTTTAAAAAATGCATTAAACACAAAAGCATGGGATGGAAGCTGGTACAAAAGAGCTTTTACGGATGAAGGAAAGGCATTAGGCTGCATAAATAATGAAGAATGCAAAATAGATAGCATAGCACAAAGCTGGGCAGTAATATCAAATGCAGGAGAAGAAGAAAAAATTTACCAAGCAATGGAAAGCTTAGATAAGAATTTAAAAGATAAAAATGCACGGAATAATAAAATTATTAGACCCACCATTTGAAAAAAGTGATTTAGAGCCAGGTTATATAAAATCATATTTGCCAGGCGTAAGAGAAAATGGAGGGCAATATACTCATTCTGCAATATGGGCAGTAATAGCAGAGGCCATTTTGAATTTAAATAAAAGAGCAATAGAAAGCTATAAAATGATAAATCCAATAGAACACTCAGATACAGAAGAAAAAATAGAAAAATATAAAGTAGAACCATATGTTATTGCAGCAGATGTATATGGCGCATCAAACCTACTTCGGACAAGGAGGTTGGACATGGTATACTGGGTCATCTAGTTGGTTTTATAAAGCAGGTATCGAGTATATATTAGGGCTAAAAATAAGAAGCGGGAATTTAAGCATATCTCCATGTATACCAAGCACTTGGGAAGAATATTCTATCAGATATGAATATGGAACAAGTATATACAATATAAAAGTAACAAATAAAAGCAAACAAGAACCAAATGTTGTAAAAAGCTTTAAAGTAAATGGAGAAGAAATAGAAGAAAAAGAAATAAAACTAATAGATAATGGCAGAATATATGAAATAGAAGTAGAACTGTAAAGTAATAGGCGGCAGCACGGTGCCGCCTATTACTCCAAAGGCATTGCTTTGTTTTATATATGAAAATATTTTGAAAGTACAGCATTATGTAGATAAGCTATATCTATGTGGGATGTGTTTTATTGCTGCACATATTTGGGTAAGATATAATTTGTGGTAGATTATTTATTGCAAAATTACATGGAAATGGCGTAAAATGGCACAAATTATCCTAGAATGCTATAATAAAGCAATAGATATTGTCGGGACGACGCCCCTACATTTGATAGGTTTTGCTATTAGCTGTTCTAGTAATGTGTGTGCTATGGATTAATTTTTTTGCTTA